>NZ_CP040813.1:1177500-1182500 GCF_009498295.1 Oceanihabitans sp. IOP_32
CTTATCGGATGGTCCCGACTGTTTCATACAGGATTACTCGTGTCCCGCACTACTCAGGATACCACTATCTTACTACGCTTTACTTATACCGGGCTATCACCGTCTATGGCCTGTCTTTCCAAACAGTTTCTAATTCATTGTAGCTCAAATATCGTGGTCCTACAACCCCACAATTGCCGTAACAATTATGGTTTGGGCTAATCCGCGTTCGCTCGCCGCTACTGACGGAATCACTTTTGTTTTCTTCTCCTCCGGTACTTAGATGTTTCAGTTCTCCGGGTTTACCTCCATCGCTGGATACTATATCTTCAATATAGTGGGTTGCCCCATTCGGATATCTACGGATCAAATCTTGTGTGCAGATCCCCGTAGCTTTTCGCAGCTTATCACGTCCTTCATCGCCTCTGAGAGCCTAGGCATTCCCCATACGCCCTTATTTAGCTTATTGTACTTTTTGCTTTTTTAATGAGTTTACTATATCTATCAAGAAATTGATAAATACAATATGACTAAACATACATCGCTCGTTGTGAGTATGCTTAATCTTAAATTATTACTTAAATAATAGATTAAATCTATATATTTTTTCATGTATCTTTTTTTCAATATGTCAATGAACGTTTAAAAGTATTAAGATCTTAGTATTAAGTATTAAGACGCATCTTAATACTTTGTACTTTTATCTTTGTACTCTCTAGTGGAGAATATCGGAGTCGAACCGATGACCTCCTGCGTGCAAGGCAGGCGCTCTAGCCAGCTGAGCTAATCCCCCGTGTTTAAGTGAACAGTCTTAGTTAAAAGTTAACAGTAACTAATCGCTGCAACGTTAACTGGGTTGCTCTACTTCTAAAATTTCCTTTTTTTTTAAAGAACGTTTCTTTTAAAAACAATCCTATCGATTCCCTTTAAAAGATACCCACTCTCGTGGGCATACTCAGCACTTAAGTGCTTCGTAGTCTCAGGCAGACTCCCCTCGACTACGCTCAGGGTAAACTTCTCGTCTGTCTTTCGACAACTCTGTAGTCTCAGGCAGACTCGAACTGCCGACCTCTACATTATCAGTGTAGCGCTCTAACCAGCTGAGCTATGAGACTGTTTTCTTGAGATACTAGATGTTTAGACACTAGAATCTAGACTTTAATGTCTAGGCTCTTGGCTCTAGAATCTAATCTCTATATTTTTAAATTAACAGCAATGAGAATAAACTATTTTTCAAGCTAGGTTTTTTTCTTCCTCTTAGTCGTCTTTCTCTAGAAAGGAGGTGTTCCAGCCGCACCTTCCGGTACGGCTACCTTGTTACGACTTAGCCCTAGTTACCGATTTTACCCTAGGCCGCTCCTTGCGGTAACGGACTTCAGGTACTCCCAGCTTCCATGGCTTGACGGGCGGTGTGTACAAGGCCCGGGAACGTATTCACCGCATCATGGCTGATATGCGATTACTAGCGATTCCAGCTTCACGGAGTCGAGTTGCAGACTCCGATCCGAACTGTGATAGGGTTTATAGATTCGCTCCTTCTCGCGAAGTGGCTGCTCTCTGTCCCTACCATTGTAGCACGTGTGTAGCCCAGGACGTAAGGGCCGTGATGATTTGACGTCATCCCCACCTTCCTCACGGTTTGCACCGGCAGTCTTGTTAGAGTTCCCGACACTACTCGCTGGCAACTAACAACAGGGGTTGCGCTCGTTATAGGACTTAACCTGACACCTCACGGCACGAGCTGACGACAACCATGCAGCACCTTGTAAATTGTCCGAAGAAAAGTCTATCTCTAAACCTGTCAATCTACATTTAAGCCCTGGTAAGGTTCCTCGCGTATCATCGAATTAAACCACATGCTCCACCGCTTGTGCGGGCCCCCGTCAATTCCTTTGAGTTTCATTCTTGCGAACGTACTCCCCAGGTGGGATACTTATCACTTTCGCTTAGTCACTCAAACCGAAGTCCGAACAACTAGTATCCATCGTTTACGGCGTGGACTACCGGGGTATCTAATCCCGTTCGCTCCCCACGCTTTCGTCCATCAGTGTCAGTTCATTATTAGTAATCTGCCTTCGCAATTGGTATTCCATGTGATATCTATGCATTTCACCGCTACACCACATATTCTAACTACTTCATAATAACTCAAGATAACCAGTATCAAGGGCAATTCTACAGTTGAGCTGCAGACTTTCACCCCTGACTTAATCATCCACCTACGGACCCTTTAAACCCAATGATTCCGGATAACGCTTGGATCCTCCGTATTACCGCGGCTGCTGGCACGGAGTTAGCCGATCCTTATTCTTACAGTACCGTCAAGCCTCTACACGTAGAGGTGTTTCTTCCTGTATAAAAGCAGTTTACAACCCATAGGGCAGTCATCCTGCACGCGGCATGGCTGGATCAGGCTCTCGCCCATTGTCCAATATTCCTCACTGCTGCCTCCCGTAGGAGTCTGGTCCGTGTCTCAGTTCCAGTGTGGGGGATCCCCCTCTCAGGGCCCCTACCTATCGTAGCCATGGTATGCCGTTACCACACCATCTAGCTAATAGGACGCATAATCATCTTTTACCGATAAATCTTTAATATAAAATCCATGCGAATATTATATACTATGGAGTATTAGTCAGAATTTCTCCTGGTTATTCTCCAGTAAAAGGCAGATTCTATACGCGTTACTCACCCGTGCGCCGGTCGTCGACAAGTGCAAGCACTCTCGTTACCCCTCGACTTGCATGTGTTAGGCCTGCCGCTAGCGTTCATCCTGAGCCAGGATCAAACTCTTCATCGTTAATTTTTATCGTGCTCGCTAATTCTAAAACTAGCCAACAACTTTAACAACTAAATAGGAATGTTCTAGTTCTCAAAATGGTCTATTCTCTTTTGTGATCTTAACCGTTTCCAGTTAAAATCTTACGCTGTCAATTCAATATGTTTATGAACTTGTTTCTCTTGAACTAACGTCGTTTCCTCCGTTAGCGGGTGCAAATATAACACCTTTTTTTAATCTCACAATGCTTTTTAAAGTTTTTTTTAAAAAAAATATCACTCTACTTTTTTTAGCCTTAAATCACACTCTAAATGAACTTCGCAACTAACAAGTTTAATACCCGTTTTAGCGGGTGCAAACATACAATACATTTCCGTATTATCAACCACTTTTTTCTGCCTTTTTTTAAAGTTTTTTTGCCGCCTCTTTAATGACCTTGTTTTGTGGGGGTTATCACTCGAGAAAAAATAAAAAAAAGTGATGTTGCTTGTTTCCTAGCTTAACACAAGCCCACATCCATATGAAAACTGATGGAATATTTTCTTTATTATTTCATGACTATGCGTTCTATAACTCTCAAAAAAAAATAAATAGTACGACTACACCACCTCCCTAAGTCATTTTAAAATATCATAATTAGTGATACGTTGTACATTCTTCTTCCATAAGATAACAACTCTTAGCTGTTTTTGCATAAGTATTTCACAGCATAAGATTATTAATAAAAAATGTTGTTTAAGCCATAACACGCTTTTTAATCATTCTTGCGCTTTATACCAAGCCTAGAATTAAAATGGTTTAACATTTTGAATAAACAACTAGCACTTAAAATTGGGAGTACTGTTCATGTTATCGCATAAATATAAGCAACCGCCTTCTGAATTTTTAGTAGAAGAACTACTGGGCAATTGAGAAATACATAAGTTTAAGACATTAGATCTTGATAGACTCTCATACTGATTTAATTTTGAAATGTCGTGTTGTTAATTTGGTACAAACCAATCGAGATTCTGTATGTATATAAAAGAATAAATAAGTTTGTATAAGCTCTTTATCTGAAAAAATTATAAATCAAAAGGTGTCTAAACCGAAAAGACCATAGTTATTTTTCTTTCTACACCACAAAAAATAATCTATTTAAACATAAAGCCTCATAGCTGCTAAGAGAACCCAAGGGATAACACTATAAGTAATTATACATTTTCTATCATTAATGTCCGACAAAAGACATAAGACCGCTTCGCTAATAGACATAAGAACCAAGACTTGATTCTAACTAACTGATAAACCGAAGTACTTTAAATTAACAAAATAGTTCCTTTAAATCTTAATAATTATTTCAAATAAACAAGGTGACATTTTAAAAAACGTGCAAAGTTCTTAATTTTAAAAGGATGGACAGCATTATAATATTTTTAATCGGACACTAGTGATTTTCTATTAAAAACTTACGCAGTTTATGAGACACTGCCTAAAAGGTTCAAAATAATTCCAATAAAGATCTCAATACTTTATAAGAATCTTATATTTTAAAGTGATCCTCGAAGTTTAAATCATTCGGTAAAATTATTTAACACTAACCTACCGGCCGGAATAATCACTTTTAGATATTTTAGAAATATAAGTTCCTTCTTTAAACTTACACGGCGTGTTATCAAATCTACCAAATCGATATGGCATCGAAGCTCTTTTCTAGTAGTTTAAATTAAGTTTAAGCAAAAAAAAATCCTCAACACAGACATGTTGAGGATTTATAAATTCTAAACTTGATTTAGAATAAAAAAGGCAACGACCTACTCTCCCACAAATGCAGTACCATCGGCGCTAATGGGCTTAACTTCTCTGTTCGGAATGGTAAGAGGTGAGCCCCATCGCTATAATCACCTTAAGTTTTAAGTTAAGAGTTACTTGGTAAAAACTACCTGTTATTAAACCGGTCACTTTTAGCTTTTCACTGTTAACTGCAAGATAACTCTTGCAAATATCTTAACATATTGAAAATAAGAGACATGATGTGTAATAATTATCTAAACTTTATAAAAAAACAGGCGTACAATAAGCCTATGGGTTATTAGTACTACTTGGCTATGACATTACTGCCTTTACACCTATAGCCTATCAACGTGGTCATCTTCCACGACCCTTTAAAGAAATCTCATCTTGTGGTGGGTTTCGCGCTTATATGCTTTCAGCGCTTATCCCTTCCTAACGTAGCTACTCAGCAATGCCGCTGGCGCGACAACTG
>NZ_CP040813.1:3285000-3475698 GCF_009498295.1 Oceanihabitans sp. IOP_32
ATAAAACGCGAATATTTAACAAAAGTTAAAAACAAGTCATTTATAGTCATGACTTTTTTGAGTCCGATTATTATGATCGTGCTTATCTCGGTTGTGGCCTATTTGTCGCAGTTAAACAACAACAAAACTCGAGTTATTTCTGTTTTAGACGACTCTGAAATGGTAAAGGATGTTTTTGTAAACACAGAAAACACTACCTATCATATTTTAGAAAACATGGCTTTAAACGATGCTAAGACCATGGTTAAAGCATCTTCTAATTACGGTTTATTACATATTGAGAATTTTAATGATTTTGATGAGTTATCCAAAGGGATTAAGTTTTATTCTGAAGAATCTCCGTCCTTATCCTTAATTTCGGCCTTAGAATCTAAAATTGAAAAAAAATTAACCAATCTAAAATTACAACAAAATGGTGTAGATTTAGAAATGATAGAAGCCTCAAAAATTAATGTAAATTTAGCTCAAGAAAGTTTTGAGGGGAAAAAAACTTCAAAAATTGATAGTTTAATCAAACTGTTTTTTGGTTTAGCCGCTGGCTATTTGTTGTTTATGTTTATTATAATTTATGGCAACATGATTATGCGGAGCGTAATTGAAGAGAAAACAAGTAGAATAATAGAAGTCATTATATCGTCTGTAAAACCCATACAATTAATGCTGGGAAAAATAATAGGAACCTCTTTGGCGGGTATAACCCAATTTGTAATTTGGGTAGTTCTATTAGCCTTGCTTATGCCAATTGTGTCTTTAATATTGGGCGTAGACGTATCTGAATCTTCGGCCTCTCAAAAGGAATTAATGGAATTGGCGGCCAACGATTCTAGCGCAACATTTTATTTCGAGTCCTTTAAAAATGCTCTAGAGAATTTGCCAATAATCAATCTGGTTGTTGCATTTCTATTGTTTTTTATTGGTGGGTATTTATTATATAGTTCGTTGTATGCCGCTATAGGAGCAGCTGTAGACAACGAAACCGATACGCAGCAATTCATGTTGCCTATTTTAATGCCTTTAATGCTGGCTGTTTACATAGGTTTTTTCACGGTTATTGAAGACCCTCACGGTACCGTATCTACCGTATTTTCTTTTATTCCATTTACCTCACCTGTAGTTATGCTCATGCGAATCCCCTTTGGCGTGCCTTTATGGCAGCAGTTAGTATCTTTGTTGCTATTACTGGGTACTTTTATGCTAACGGTTTGGTTTGCCGCCAAAATTTATAGGGTTGGTATTTTAATGTATGGAAAAAAGCCGAGTTATAAAGAATTAATAAAATGGATTAAGTATTAATTAAATGCAAGATCAAGAAAAAAGTAAGATAGAAAAGGAAGTCGAATCTATAGGTGAAGTTATTTCCGAAAGCACCATATGGGAGAAAATTGTAGAATTTTTAGAGTTTAAAATCATCAATTTCACTTATGGTAGTGGTGAAGACGCCCAAACTATAATATTACGGGTTAAATACATTTTATTAGTAGCTTTAGTGTTAATAGCCACAACTTACATTTTAAGATGGATAAAAAGCTTATTAACAAAAAAAATGCCTGCGCGAGATAAGGCAAAATTTAATACTGTTTTTTCTTTTGCAAGATGGCTTATTTACGTGGTTGTTATACTGGTGGTTTTCGACTCTATTGGCATTAGGGTTACGGCACTTTTTGCCGCTTCAGCAGCACTATTAATTGGTGTTGGTTTAGCATTACAAACCTTATTTCAAGACATTATTTCCGGTATTTTTATACTTGTAGACCAATCGGTACAAGTTGGCGATATTATAGAGCTTGAAGGCAGAGTGGGCCGTGTTGAAGAAATAAAGTTGCGCACTACACGTGCTGTTACTATAGACAACAAGGTATTAATCATTCCAAATCATTTGTATTTAGCAAACAGTTTATACAATTGGACACAAAATGGTAGAACCACGAGAGAGTCTGTAAATGTGGGCGTAGCTTACGGAAGTGACATCCACTTAGTTAAAAAACTTTTATTGCAAGCAGCGAGCTCACATCCAGAGATTTTAAGCGAGCCAGAACCCCGAGTTGTCTTTACAGATTTTGGAGATAGTTCGCTAAACTTTAAAGTTGTGTTTACACTTAATGATGGATTTTTAGCACAGTATCCTAAAAGTGATATCCGATTTGAAATCGATAGACTGTTTAAAGAAAACAATATTTCCATCCCTTTTCCACAACGCGATATACATATTATTAAAAGTAACAAAGAATTATAAATTAGAGAAGATATAGAGTATGCCAAAAATATTAATAATTGAAGATGAAGCCGCTATAAGAAGAGTTTTAGTTAAAATTCTTTCTGAAGAAAATGAGGGCTATCAAGTAGAAGAAGCAGAGAACGGTTTAGTTGGTATAGAAAAAATAAAAAATGAAGATTTCGACTTAATTTTGTGCGATATAAAAATGCCAAAAATGGATGGTGTTGAAGTTTTAGAAGCCGTTAAAAAAATAAAACCAGAAATACCTATGGTTATGATTTCTGGACATGGCGATTTAGACACTGCTGTAAATACCATGCGCTTAGGAGCCTTCGATTATATTTCTAAACCACCAGATTTAAATAGATTACTTAATACTGTTAGAAATGCTTTAGATAGAAAAGAACTTGTTGTTGAAAATAAATTACTTAAAAAGAAAGTCGGTAAAAATTTTCAAATGATTGGGGAAAGCGCGCCTATATCACACATTAAAGATATTATTGAAAAAGTGGCACCAACCGATGCACGCGTACTCATTACAGGACCTAACGGAACGGGAAAAGAACTTGTAGCACATTGGTTACATCAAAAAAGTGAGCGCTCAAAAGGGCCTATGATTGAGGTAAACTGTGCGGCGATACCTAGTGAGCTTATTGAAAGTGAATTGTTTGGACATGTGAAAGGCGCTTTTACAAGTGCAAATAAAGACCGCGCTGGTAAATTTGAAGCGGCCAATGGTGGCACCATTTTTTTAGACGAGGTAGGAGATATGAGTTTATCTGCGCAAGCTAAAGTATTGCGAGCCCTTCAAGAAAGTCGCATTCAACGGGTTGGTAGCGACAAAGATATTAAGGTAAACGTGAGGGTAATTGCTGCAACCAATAAGGATTTAAAAAATGAAATAAAAGCGGGTCGATTTAGAGAAGACTTATATCACAGATTGGCTGTTATTTTAATACAAGTACCTGCTTTAAACGACAGAAGAGAAGATATTCCATTGCTTATCGATTATTTTTCTAACAAAATTGCCAACGAGCAAGGTATCGCTAAAAAGAGTTTTACTGATAAAGCAGTAAAATTACTTCAAGATTACGATTGGACTGGAAATATTAGGGAATTGCGAAATGTTATTGAGCGCCTAATTATACTTGGTGGAAATGAAGTAAGTGAAAGCGATGTGAAGATGTTTGCTAGCAAATAAAATAATGTCGATATAAAAGAAGTAAACCTGATAAGCGTATAGACTCAGCAGGTTTACTATTTTACACTATTATTGTTGGCATGCATCAAGTCGAGATAAATACGCCGTTGTTAAGGCTTTAAGCTGATCTAAATAATATTGTTTTATATCCTCACTACGTTTTTCAGATATATTTATAGTGCTTTCAATCGCTTCAAGGGGTATAACATCGCAACCGTACATTTTTAAGGTGTTATTATAGGTTTTAACATGAGTGTCTATGTCGGTTTTGTAAGAGATCATCAGCTGTTCTTTTTTAAGAGCCAAGGCTTTTTCTTCTTGTAGAGCTAATTTGTTTTTTATTGTGGCCGCTTTAAGCTTTAAAGCTTCTTGCTGTTTTCTTAAATCTTCTTGTTGTTTTTGTAAATCGGATAGTTCAGCTTTTTTGTTTGTTTCAGTATCTTCATAAGACGCGTTAGCATAAGCACACTTGTCAATTTCTATCACACTTTTTTTACTTAATTCTCGGGCGCGTTTTATAAAAAAACGACCATCTTCAAAGGTTTCAACAGGATCAACCTTAGCCAGCAATTCTATGCTTTTATTGCTTAGGTCTAATGCAGCTTCACAATCACAATTTTCTAATGCATTTATTGCTAGTTTAAAGGCTTCTAACGATCGGTTTGCATAATATTTTAAATGACTTATATTGTTAGAGTCATAAGATTCTTTAACGTGAGAATAAGCGTTTACAAGGTATGAATTGGCATCGTAACAATCGTTGTTATTCTGTCCGTAACTGTTTAGAGTAATTAAAAACCCTATTATAAGGTAAAATTGTTTCATAAGATTTGAGGTTAAGTAGGTGTATGTGATGCGAATATATTAAAAACTTGAAGTTTAAGAGTGTGGTTTGTCGAAAAAAATAAAATATCCCACCAACATCCAATATCTTTCGTAATCTTTCAATATGCTTTGACGATTCAATTACATTTTATATATTCAGGAGTTCGAACAATAAATACGATATCATTTGAAAACAATACATGTTGACGGTTTTAAAATCACATCTAAAATTAAATTAACCAATCTGCCAGCAGATTTTAATTTACAAGCCTCAAAAAAAGAAATAGAGAAAGCTTTAAAAAAATTAAGTAAAAAACTTAGTGCGCTACAAAACACGATGTATGCACATGATAAATACGGGGTTTTAGTTTGTATTCAAGGTATGGATACAGCAGGAAAAGACAGTTTAATACGTGAGGTTTTTAAAAATTTTAATGCTCGAGGTGTTGTCGCCCATAGTTTTAAAACACCCACAAGTTTAGAACTAGGTCACGACTACTTATGGCGGCATTACATCGCTTTACCTGAGCGCGGTAAATTTGCAATTTTCAATAGAACGCATTACGAGAATGTACTGGTAACACGTGTGCATCCCGAGTACATCTTAAACGAAAATATTCCAACAGTACTTAGTGTAGAAGATGTTGATGATGCTTTTTGGGAAAAGCGATTCGAGCAAATTAATAATTTTGAAAAGCATATTGCTGATAACGGCACCATTATCTTTAAGTTTTACTTAAACCTTACCAAAGAGGAACAAAAAAATAGACTGCTTCGAAGATTACATAAAAAAGAAAAACAATGGAAGTTTTCTCCTGGAGATTTGGACGAGCGAAAACTTTGGGACGACTATCAAGAGTGCTATGAAGATGCTATAAATAGAACATCAAAACCACATGCCCCATGGTATAATATTCCAGCTAATGACAAGCCAACGGCACGTTATATCGTCGCCAAAATTATATACGATACTTTAAGCCAGTATACAGATATTAAAGAGCCCGAATTAGACGACGAAGTAAAAGCGAATTTAGAAGATTATATTAAGCGATTAGAAAATGAATGATTTTTTCATGAATAATTATAACTTAAATAGCACTACGGTTCTGCTTATTTTTGGCTATTTTTGAAGTCTTAAGTTCTTATTCTAAAATATTAAGCCATAACATTTTTTTTTAAATAGTTAGCATATAATAGCTCATTCATAAATCATTATACCCCATAATAAACACCACTTTCTATTTCAAATTAGCTTGTGGCTTTTTAGAAATAGCATAAGGATACAATCACTCCAATTCTTTAGAAATTACATATGAAACGCCTTTTAATTATTGCCATATCTTTAAGTCCATTAATTAATTTTTCTCAAACAGACCAAGACGTTTTAAGAGATATCTACAAGCAGTCTTTAACTAACAGTAAGAGTTACGATTGGCTAAATTATTTGTCGAATGAGATAGGAGGTCGACTAACTGGATCTCTAAATGCAGAAAAAGCAGTGGCCTACACCAAAGCTGAACTTGAAAAGTTGGCATTAGATAAGGTTTGGTTACAGCCTGTTAAGGTGCCAAAATGGGTACGTGGAGCCAAAGAACACGCGTATATCGAAACAGGTCCAAATGGTTTTAATACAGGAAAAACAACGACCGTAAATATTTGCGCGCTTGGCGGATCGATAGCCACACCAGCTTTGGGATTAAAAGCAAATGTTATTGAGGTGAAAAACTTTGAGCATTTAAAAACATTGGGAAGAGAAAATATTGCTGGCAAAATCGTGTTTTTTAATACCCCGATGCAAGCCGATTTAATTGATACAAATGAAGCTTATCAAAACATTTTAAATATTAGCAAGAGAGGAGCTCTTGAGGCCTCTCAATTTGGTGCAGTTGGTGTAATCGTGCGTTCTATGACATTAACATTAAGTGATTTTCCGCATACAGAAAGTATGACTTATGAAAATCAAGCGATCGATAAGCGCATTCCAGCGGCTGCTATAAGTACAAATGATGCCGAGGTGCTTAGTGCCATGCTAAAATTAGATGAATCGATAAAATTCTATTTCAAACAAAACTGCAAACAATTAAAAGAGGTCACATCTCATAATGTTATTGCCGAAATAACTGGAAGTGAATATCCAGATGAATACCTAATTGTGGGAGCGCATTTAGATTCTTGGGATTTGGGTGATGGCGCTCACGATAATGGTGCAGGTGTCGTGCAATCTATGGACGTTTTACGATTAATAAAAGCTTTGGGAATTAAACCGAAGCGCAGTATTAGAGTCGTGTTATTTATGAATAAAGAAAATGGTTTAGACGGTGCTAAGAAATACGCCGAAGGTGTTAAACAAAATAAAGAAAACCACATCTTTGCTTTAGAGAATGATGCTGGGGGCTTTAGTCCTCAGGGCTTTACTTTTAATTGTAGCGATTCTAATTTTAATCAGATACTACATTGGAAAGCACTGTTTAAGCCATATTTAATCCATTATTTTGAAAGAGGCACAAGCGCCGAAAATGTAGAACCTCTAAAAAACGACCATAATGTGCTTGCTAGTTTAAAAACAAATTCACAACGTTATTTTGAGTATCAGCATGCCGCACTTGATACGTTTAATACAGTAAATAAACGGGAGTTAGAATTAGGTGCTGCAACCATGACCGCATTACTGTATCTATTTGATAAGTATGGCATAAATTAATATTTAGACAATTGTGAATACAAATCGGTTTATTATTATAAATCTGTGATGCTTTTATAAAGGCTGTTTTTTTATTGAAAAATCTATTTTGAGACAGTATTTAGTATATAAATTTTTAGAGTTAGATGGACTGTTATTTAAAGCGGTGTGGACTAGATTCAATTTATTTTTGAAATATCGTATTGTTAATTTGGTATAAGTTCGCGGGTAGTGCGTCAAGAATATCCCTAAATAAAAAAAGACTGTCTTTTCAGACAGCCTCCTTTTTAAACTGATAAATTAAAAAATAAACATTTAAAATATTAAGATTAGTTTAATGTTCCAACCATGTTTTCGGGCTTAACCCAAGCATCGTAATCTTCGGCAGTAACATAGCCTAAATTAATAGCTTCTTCTCGTAATGTGGTTCCATTTTTATGTGCCGTATTGGCAATTTCGGCAGCTTTATAATAGCCTATTTTTGTATTTAAAGCCGTTACCAACATTAAAGAGTTGTTTAGCAACTTGGTAATAACTTCATGGTTAGGCTCTATACCAACAGCGCAATTTTCATCAAAACTTACACAAGCATCTCCAATTAATTGGGCAGATTGTAAAAGGTTTGCAGCCATAAGGGGTTTAAACACATTTAATTCGTAGTGGCCTTGCATGCCACCAACACTAATAGCTACGTCGTTACCCATTACTTGCGCACAAACCATGGTCAAGGCTTCACATTGCGTCGGATTCACTTTTCCAGGCATTATAGAGCTTCCAGGCTCATTAGCAGGAATTGTAATCTCACCAATACCAGAACGAGGACCAGAAGCCATCATTCTAATATCATTAGCTATCTTATTTAAAGATACCGCTATTTGTTTTAAGGCACCATGAGTTTCTACAATAGCATCGTGTGCTGCTAAGGCTTCAAATTTATTAGGGGCTGTTTTAAAAGGGAGTTTTGTAAAATCTGAAATGTATTCGGCAACCCGTTTACTATAGCCTTTAGGTGTGTTCAATCCAGTTCCAACAGCAGTGCCACCTAGAGCTAATTCACTTAAATGGGGCAGTGTGTTTTCTAAAGCTTTAATACCGTAATTTAATTGTGCTACATAACCCGAAATTTCTTGTCCGAGTGTTAATGGCGTAGCATCCATTAAGTGGGTACGACCAATTTTTACAACATGTTTAAACGCTTCGGCTTTTTTATTTAGGGTATCCCTTAATTGTGTAACACCGGGAATGGTGTTTTCAACTATTTTTTTGTAAGCTGCAATATGCATGCCCGTTGGAAAGGTATCGTTTGACGATTGCGATTTATTAACATCGTCGTTAGGCTGAATTGTTTTTTCGCCTTCACCAATAATTTTCCCTGCTAATTGGTGAGCTCTATTTGCTATAACTTCATTAACATTCATATTGCTCTGTGTTCCAGAGCCCGTTTGCCATATAACCAGAGGGAATTGATCGTCGTGTTTACCCTCTAAAATTTCATCACAAACTTGTCCGATTAAATTTCGTTTTTCTATGGGCAATACACCAAGTTCACAATTGGTATAAGCCGCAGCTTTTTTTAAATACGCAAATCCGTAAACTATCTCTAGGGGCATTGAGGCGGGAGCTCCAATTTTAAAGTTATTGCGAGAACGCTCTGTTTGTGCACCCCAAAGTTTATTTGATGGCACCTTCACTTCTCCCATAGTGTCTTTTTCTATTCTGTAACTCATAGCTGTAATGATTTTTATGATAAGATATAAAATTAATTATTTTAATAATTTAAAGGTATAATCTTTTAGTCTTAATATTATTTATGAAGGTAAACAATACTTTGTGTTTTTACTAAAAATTTAAATTCCAAAACCTAAAAACAGAATGGTTTAACTCATATGAATTGAAAATTAGCTCGCGTAATAATTAAAAGCATCGATTATTATTGCTTCATCAACCAAACAATCTATTTTAGGACTTCCAATATTTTCAAGCAGCACAAAATTTATATTGCCATGATGGTTTTTTTTGTCGTATTTCAATAAATCTATGATGCTTTGGTACTCTGCTTTATCAATGTTAACTTTATCGTAGTAACTTAAAAATAAAGCTTTAATTTCTGCTGTAATTTCTTCAGGGAACTGAACCAATTTAGTAGAAATATAAGCGGCTAAAATCATTCCAATTATAATAGCTTCACCATGCAGTAAATCTTTTTTATTGGGGTTACTTAAAAAATAGGATTCTATGGCATGACCAAGGGTGTGTCCGAAATTAAGTGTTTTTCTAAGACCGATTTCAAAAGGATCTTCATCGACTACATTTTTTTTAATGATAACCGACTCGTATATTAAGGTGTCTAAATCCTCTAAAGACAATTTGGATAAATCTTTAAATTTATTCCAATAGTTTACATCTTGAATTAAACCGTGCTTAAGCATTTCTGCCAAACCAGAACGCATTTGATTTTGTGGTAATGTTTTTAAGAACCGCGTATCAATAAGTACGAGATCTGGTGTGCTAATAACCCCAATCTGATTTTTTAAATGGCCTAAATCTACACCTGTTTTCCCGCCAACAGAAGCATCTACCATGGCTAATAAAGTTGTAGGCACGTTTATGTAGGCAATACCTCTTTTAAATGTAGAAGCCACAAAGCCGCCTAAATCGGTTACAACGCCACCGCCAACGTTTATGAGTAAACTTTTTCTATCGGCATCTAAATCAGATAGCGAACTCCAAACGCCATAACAGGTCTCTATAGTTTTATGAATTTCACCAGCTTCAATCTCAATAATTTCTATTTCTGCCTCGGTTTCTAATTCAGTTAGAAAATCTGGCAAACAATATCGATGGGTGTTCTCGTCAACTAAAATAAAAATTTTTGAAAAATTATTGATTTTAAGATGCTCATTTAATGCCGTGTAACAATTTTCATTAAAATGAATTGTAGAAGCATTAGCAGTAATAGATTTCATAAAAAAATAATCGCTTTGTTAAGGAAGCTAAAATAAGGAGATTTTATATAAATTGATTAAGAAGTCTTAATTATATTTGCATACAATTCTTCATAATCATGCAAAAAGAAACTTCCATTTTTGAAAATACCGAAATAGCTTTTGCGCTTAAAAGTAACTCGGAGTTAAATCGTGCTTATTTTTTATTTAAAATGATTTCTATTGAACCTCTGGTGAAATTAGGAACCGTATTAACCAACTTTGCTATAAAAGCACATTTGCCTATTGAAGGACTTATTCGGAATACAGTTTTCGATCATTTTTGTGGCGGTGTAAATGAAGAAGACTGCTTACCAGTAATCGAAAAAATGTATGCCAAAGGGGTAAGCTCTGTTTTAGACTACTCGGTAGAAGGTAAGGCAAACATGGCAGAATTTGATGCCGCGCTTGAAGTCGTTTTAAAGACTATTGATTTTGCTAAAAATAATGAAGCCATCCCGTTAGCCGTTTTTAAACCTACGGGATTGGGGCGTTTTTATCTGTACGAAAAAATTAGTAAAGGAGAGGTGTTAACTGAAAAAGAAGAGGAAGAATGGGGGAGAGTAGTGAACAGATTTGAGGCCGTATGCAAAAAATGTAAAGCACATGATGTAGCTGTTTTAATAGATGCCGAAGAAAGTTGGATGCAAGATGCTGCAGATGCTTTAGTGACTAAAATGATGCAAAAGTACAATACCGATAAACCTATTGTTTTTAATACTTTGCAAATGTATAGGCACGACCGATTAGACTTTTTAAAGCAACAACATGCTTTGGCAAAAAAAGAAGGTTTTCATCTGGGTTACAAGCTCGTGCGTGGTGCTTATATGGAAAAAGAAAACAAACGTGCTTTAGAGAATGGGTATCTCTCACCGATTTGTATGAGCAAACAAGAAACCGATATTAATTTTAATGCGGGCTTAAAGTATGTTTTAGATAATTTACAAGATATAGCTCTGTTTTCTGGAACCCATAATGAAGAAAGCTCTCTTTTGTTAATGCAGCTTATGCAGGAGCGCGGTATAGATAATAACGATTCGCGTGTGTGGTTTGGTCAGCTTTATGGTATGAGTGATCATATCAGTTTTAATTTATCTCACAGAGGCTATAATGTGGCGAAGTATTTGCCCTTTGGACCGGTTAGAGATGTGATGCCTTATTTAATTAGACGCGCCGAAGAAAACACGTCGGTTGCAGGACAAACTAGTAGAGAGCTTAATCTGTTAACTAAGGAAATAGAACGCCGAAAAGAAAAAGGCAATAACATTAGAAAGGTCTCATAACATCTTTTAAGGTATTGTATTTATTCTTCTTTTTTTAAAGTCGATTATAGTTGCGATACTATCACAGTTTTTAACGGTTACCTCTGTTTTTTCGTCTTTAAAATCTCCTTCAATTATAAAAATACCGCAAGGTTTTTTACGTGTTTCGCTTTTAGAGAAATTAACATCACCTGCTTTTAAAATATGGCGTATGGCGGTAGAATCGCTAATATAATCATGGAATTCTATGGTTTTAGAGTTTATGTTCTTTAAAACACGGGCTTCAGGACCATAAGCACAGGATACTTTTTTTCCGTTTAGAAAAAACCCGAGTATAATTAAGCCTATTGCGAATCCGCCCAAATAATAACCAATACGCTGCAATAATGTCATATAAACTAAAAATGTGTGTGTTATAGAAGGTTACATTAAAAAATAAGCAAATTAACGTCGCTATAATTTAAATTAAACCATTCTCCAACAGGTTTACTGGTTAAAATTCCGTGATAAAAATACAAACCATTCTTTAAACCTCTATCAAATCTCAGAGAATTTTCAATACCGCCTTCTTCGGCAATTTTTAATAAATAAGGGGTAAAAATATTACTTATAGAGATTGAGGCGGTTCGGGAGTATTTCGCAGGAATGTTAGGCACACAATAGTGCACGACATTATGTTTTACAAAAGTTGGATTTTTATGCGTGGTGACTTCACTTGTTTCGAAGCAACCGCCCATATCAATGCTTACATCGATAATCACAGCACCTTTTTTCATGTACTGTACCATAGCTTCGGTAACGACAATAGGCGATCTGTTTTTTCCGCGTACAGCGCCAATAGCCACATCACATCGTCTTAAAGCTTTTGTTAGATTTTTGGGCTGTAAGGTTGATGTAAAAAGTGTTCTGCCCAAATTGGCTTGAATACTTCTAAGTTTTGTGATAGAATTATCAAAAACCTTAACGTTCGCGCCTAAGCCTATCGCGCTTCTGGCTGCAAATTCGCCAACCGTTCCTGCACCTAGTATAACCACTTCAACAGGAGGAACTCCACTTATATTTCCAAACATTAAACCATTACCATCTCTACTATTCGATAATAATTCTGCAGCAATAAGTGTTGATGCTGTTCCTGCTATCTCACTTAAAGACCGCACAGCTGGATACGTACCATCGGCATCTTTAATAAATTCGAAGGCTAAAGCTGTGATTCGTTTAGACGCTAAAGCCTGAAAATACTTTTTGTCCTGCGTTTTAAGTTGTAAGGTAGAAATTAAAATAGCTTGTGGATTTATTAAGTCTATTTGCTCGAGGCTTGGCGGTTCTACTTTTAAAATCATAGGACACGAGAAAACTTTTGCGGTATCTTTTGTTATTTCGGCACCAGCTTCACTGTAATCTTTATCACTAAATCTGGCGCCTTCGCCCGCACCAGATTCTAATAGTACTTTATGACCATTACAAACTAGAGCAGAGACGGCATCTGGTGTTAAACAAACTCGTTTTTCTTTATAGGCTGTTTCCTTAGGGATCCCTATAAAAAGTTTGCCTTTACGCTTTTCAACTTCAAGCATTTCCTCTTGTGGTAATAGTTGTTGTTTAGTAAAAGGTGATAAATATTTTGACATATTTTGGTGTATTTATTGACCGACATCAAATTACGAATAATTTTTTTGATGCTCTAAAATGTATGTTAGTTTTTTAAAGGTTGCAGCACTATCCGAATTAAGGCTGTAAAACAATAAAAAGACATCGTGCTTTTTACTCAGAAGTCTTTCAAGAGATTCTTTTTAAAAGCTACCTTCTAATCCATGTTAAAACTCATTCCTATTGTTAGCTAATTTTTAAAACGCGCTGGTTGGCGTTATCAAAATCAATCATTATTTTATGACAATCATGGCTTAATAAAGTTTCGATTTTTTCTGGCCATTCAATCAACTTCCAATGGCTAGAATCTAAATAATCTTCGATTCCAAAATTATAAGCTTCCTCTAAATCTTCAATTCTATACAAATCGAAATGGTATATTAATCCTTCATCTGCAGCATATTCATTAACTAGGGAGAAGGTTGGGCTACTTACTTCGTCTTGACTTCCAAGAGCTGCAACGATGGCTTTTATAAGTGTTGTTTTACCGGCACCCATATCACCGTAAAACAATAAGGTTTTACTCGTAACCTTACTTATTATTTGCTTTGCAACGCTATCTATTTCTTTTAAAGTATAATTAATTTCCAAGGTGACATATTTTTATGCAATGTTATAGAAATATTTTAAAAAATCCTTTTAAAAAGTTGTTTAACTAAGGTGTTTAAATGATTAAGTTTACTTTGGATTTAAAACTACAAAAGGGATAATCATTTCTTCTAAAGACACACCGCCATGTTGGTAAGTGTTTCTAAAATAACTTACATAATGATTGTAGTTATTTGGATAGGCAAAAAACAAATCGTTTTTAGCGAAAATATAGGAGCTACTCATGGTTATGGCAGGTAAATGTATGTTTTTTGGGGTTTTGGCTACAAGAACATCCTTCTCTTCAAAGGTTAAACTGCGTCCTGTTTTGTAGCGTAAATTCAAACTAGTATCTCTATCTCCAATAACTTTTGATGGGTTTTTTACATTAATAGTCCCATGATCTGTAGTTAATAACAGTTTAAAACCAAGTTGTTGAGCCAGCTGAATCATTTCTAGTAATGGGGAGTTTTTAAACCAACTCAATGCCAACGATCTGTAGGCTTTGTCGTTAGATGCTAACTCTTTTACCACTTCCATTTCGGTTTTAGAGTGCGATAACATATCTACAAAATTATAAACTAGTACCGTTAAGTCGTTATTTTTTAGGGTGTTAAAGTTTTCTACTAATTTTTTTCCAGATTTTACATTTACAATTTTATGATACTCGTATTTTAAATGGTCAAGACCTAGACGCTTCATTTGGGCATCTAAAAAATCGGCTTCATGGAGGTTTTTGCCACCTTCATCGGTATCATTTTTCCAAAATTGCGGAAATAATTTTTCCATGTCGCTAGGCATTAGTCCAGAAAAAATAGCGTTTCTAGCGTATTGTGTTGCTGTTGGTAAGATGCTAAAAAAGGCATCTTCAGATTCTTTTTTGTAATAGTTGTTAATAATAGGCTCGAAAACCTTCCATTGGTCGTAGCGTAAATTATCGATAACAATAAGTAGGGTGGGTTGCTCTTTACTTAATTGTGGAGCAATTTTTTCTTTAAACAAGGTGTGCGACATAATGGGGGCTTCGGTATTTGGTTGAAACCAATTCGCATAATTTTTATCTATAAATTTTCCAAATTGTGCATTTGCCTCATTTTTTTGAGACTCTAGAATCTCAAACATACCAGCATCTTCAATGTCTTCTAATTGAATTTCCCAATAGATCAGTTTTTGATAAAGACCAACCCATTCCTCATAAGAATTAACCATTGATAATTCCATGGCTATTTTTCTAAATTCTTGTTGATAATTAGAAGTTGTTTTCTCAGAAATTAATCGCGAATGATCTAAATTTTTCTTTAAACTTAATAAGATCTGGTTCGGGTTAACAGGTTTTATTAAATAGTCGGCTATTTTATTACCAATAGCTTCTTCCATAATATATTCCTCCTCACTTTTAGTAATCATCACTACGGGGAGATTATCTTGTTTTTCTTTGATTTCGAGTAAGGTTTCCAGTCCTGTTAAACCCGGCATATTTTCATCTAAAAAAACAATATCAAATTTTTTGTCGTCTAAGACATCAATAGCTTCTGTACCGCTATTGCATGTGGTAACTTGATAATTTTTCTTTTCTAAAAACAATATATGGGGTTTTAATAAATCAATTTCATCATCAATCCAAAGTATTTCTATCATATTTATGGTGTTAAGAGTTAAAAGGCTTGATATAGTATTTTACTAAATCAAAGCGATATTGTTATATTTGTGTATCATCTAATTTAAAAAGTAAATCTTGAATAAACTAAAAATATTAAACGACCCAATTTACGGTTTTATTACCATACCAAATTCACTAATTTTTGATTTAATACAGCATAAGTATTTTCAGCGTTTACGCCGAATTACCCAAATGGGTATGTCTTATTTGGTTTATCCAGGAGCTCATCATACAAGATTTCATCACGCTATAGGCTGCGTGCATTTAATGCAACAAGCTGTTAATGTGCTGCGTTTTAAGGGGGTTGATATATCGAAAGCAGAAGAAGAGGCGCTTTATGTTGCTATTTTATTACACGACATTGGTCACGGACCATTTTCGCATGCTATGGAACATAGCATCGTAAATAATGTATCACATGAGCAAATTTCACTGTTATTTATGGAGCGCTTAAATCTAGAATTTAACTCAAATTTAACGCTAGCCATTAAAATGTTTAAAGGGGAGTACCATAGAAATTTTATGTGGGAATTAATTTCTGGGCAATTAGATATGGATAGGGCAGATTATTTGAAGCGTGATAGTTTTTATACTGGTGTAGCCGAGGGGAATATTAATAGCGAACGTTTAATAACGATGCTTAATGTTGTAGATGATGAGTTGGTGGTTGAAGAAAAGGGAATTTATAGCGTCGAAAAATTTATAGTGGCCAGACGTCTTATGTATTGGCAAGTGTATTTGCACAAAACTGGGTTGGTTGCCGAACAGTTGCTTATTAGAGTTTTAAAACGCGCTAAAGAATTAATTAATTCTGGAGTTAAGTTAACTGCTAGTGATCCGTTACAATATTTTTTGAATCATGAAATTTCTATTAAAGATTTTAATGACGATGCCTTAGAAATATTCTCTAAATTAGATGATTACGACATTGTTTCAGCTATGAAAGCCTGGCAAGATCACGACGATTTTGTTTTGAGCAATTTATGCGATATGGTGATTAATAGGAGTTTGCTAAAAATTAAAATGAAAAATAAACCGATTAAAATAAACCAACTTGAAAAACATATTGAAAATTTAATTAAAACCTATGGCATTACTCGAATGGAAGCAGAGTATTTTGTGTTTACCGGAAAAACCTCCAATCAGGCTTATCAATTAGAGCATCAAAATATAAATATTTTACATAAGCCGGGTAAAATTCAAGATATTGTAAAGGCGTCCGATCAATTAAATCTTAAAGCCTTGTCTAAACCCGTTATAAAATATTATATCTGCTATCCTAAAGAAGCTTTATAGCTTAAAAATCAAAATCTTACATTTTTCTAAACCCTTGAAATCAAATACAAAAAAAACAATAGCCTTAAACAGATGAAAACTTTAGTACATTTTTCTTATTTTTGCGATAATTTATAAAACACTAAAAATAAAAGTGTGAAGTTTACAGCACAGCAAATAGCAGATATACTGCAAGGAGAGGTAGTTGGTAACCCAGATATTGAAGTCTCAAAACTATCCAAAATAGAAGAAGGTACAGAAGGCGCATTAACTTTTTTAGCCAATTCTAAATATAACGCTTACATATATACCACAAAAGCATCTATTGCTATTGTTAATAAATCGTTTATCCCAGATACCGATGTTCAAGCAACATTAATAAAGGTTGACGATGCGTATAAATCGTTTTCAAAACTATTAGAATATTACAATGAAATAAAAAATACTAAAACGGGAATTGAAAGTCCAGTTTTTTTATCGGATTCAGCGCAACATGGTGAAAATATTTACATTGGAGCATTCTCTTATATTGGTGAAAACGTGCGCATTGGAGATCATGTAAAAATATACCCAAATACTTATATTGGTGATAATGTTGTAATTGACGACCATTCAACTATATTTTCTGGAGCTAAAATCTATTCAGATTGTGCAATAGGTAGGCATTGCGTCATTAACTCGGGTGTTATTATTGGTGCCGATGGTTTTGGTTTTGTACCAAATGAAGAAGGTGTTTACAGTAAAGTTCCTCAAATAGGAAATGTGATTATTGAAGACCATGTAGAAATAGGCGCAGCCACAACCATAGATAGAGCTACTTTAGGCTCCACCATAATACGCAGCGGTGTTAAATTAGATAACCACATACAAATTGCGCACAATGTTGAGATTGGAAAAAACACGGTGATTGCGGCGCAAACCGGAGTTGCAGGATCGACAAAAATTGGAGAAAACTGCCAAATAGGTGGTCAAGTTGGTATTGTTGGGCACATTACTATTGGTAACAACGTTAAAATACAGGCGCAATCTGGTATAGGTAGAAATGTAAAAGACAATGAAATGCTGCAAGGCTCTCCAGCCTTACCATATGGAGATTTCAATAAATCTTATGTTCACTTTAAAAATTTACCGAAAATTATTAAAAATATTAATGATTTAGAAAAGAATAAATGGGAATAGTAACTACAGAAATAAAACAAAAAACGTTAAAGAAAGAAGTTTCGTTAACGGGGGTTGGTTTACACACAGGAAAACATGTCACATTAACCTTTAAGCCAGGAGCAGTAAATTCTGGTATCGTGTTTAAACGCATTGATTTAGAAGGCGCTCCAATTATTGAAGCGAATGCTAATTATGTAGACAGTACGCAACGTGGTACTTGTTTAAAGAAAAATGGGGTAACCATACAAACTTCAGAACATGTTTTAGCTGCTTTGGTTGGTTTAGACATAGACAATGCTGTTATCGAACTAACGGACTCTGAGCCGCCAATTATGGATGGCTCTTCAAAGTTTTTTGTCGAAGCCATAGAAGAAGCAGGTATTGTTGAACTTGATGCTTTTCGAGAAGAGTATGTAGTAACCGATGTAATTTCTTATACCGACGAAGAGTCTGGAAGTGAAATTTTAGTCATGCCAGCAAAAGAATATCAGATCACCACTATGGTCGATTTTGGCACGAAAGTTTTAGGAACGCAAAATGCGACACTTAACAAAATATCAGACTTTAAAGACGAGATTGCAGATTCACGAACATTCAGTTTTTTACACGAAATCGAAATGTTACTGGAACATGGTTTAATAAAAGGTGGCGATTTAAATAATGCTATCGTTTATGTCGATAAAGAGCTGTCTCCAGAAACCATGGAAAAACTTAGGGTAGCTTTTAAAAAAGACGAAATAAGTGTTAAACCAAATGGGATTTTAGATAATCTTACTTTACACCATCCTAACGAAGCTGCCAGACATAAATTACTTGATGTTCTTGGAGATTTAGCGCTTGTAGGAACACGAATAAGAGGGAAAGTAATTGCTAATAAGCCAGGTCATTTTATAAATACGCAGTTTGCCAAAAAGCTTGCCAAAATTATAAAAAATGAACGTCGTAATAACGTACCCAAAATAGATTTAAATCAACAACCATTATTAGATATAACTCAAATTATGTCTATGTTACCACATAGACAACCATTTTTGCTGATAGACAAAGTTTTTGAACTGTCGGACAAACACGTTATAGCCACCAAAAATGTGACTATGAACGAAGAGTTTTTTAAAGGTCATTTTCCAGGAGCTCCTGTAATGCCAGGTGTTCTTATTGTTGAAGCTATGGCTCAAACTGGTGGTATTTTAGTTTTAAATACCGTACCAGATCCCGAGAATTACCTAACGTTTTTCATGAAAATGGATAATGTTAAATTTAAACAAAAAGTGTCTCCTGGAGATACGTTAATATTTGAGTGCTCTTTAATATCCCCTATACGTCGTGGTATTTGCCATATGCAAGGTTATGCTTACGCTAACGGAAAATTATGTGCAGAAGCAGAATTAATGGCGCAAATATCAAAAGTTAAATAATTATGAACCAACCACTTGCTTATGTGCATCCCGGTGCAAAAATAGCCAAAACCGTTGTTATAGAACCTTTTACAACCATTCATAACAACGTTGTAATAGGCGAAGGAACATGGATTGGCAGTAACGTTACCATTATGGAGGGTGCTAGAATTGGTAAAAATTGTAGTATTTTCCCAGGATCTGTTATTTCTGCTGTTCCACAAGATTTAAAATACAACGATGAAGAAACCACTGTAGAAATTGGAGACAATGTGACTATTCGAGAATGCGTCACCATAAACAGAGGTACGGCCGATAGAATGAAAACCGTTATAGGCGATAACTGCTTAATTATGGCCTATTGTCATATCGCTCACGATTGTATAGTTGGAAATAATTGTATTTTTTCAAACAACAGTACACTTGCTGGACATATTAATATTGGAGATTATGTGGTGTTAGCGGGTATGACAGCCGTTCATCAATTTGTTTCCATTGGTAACCACGCTTTTGTAACGGGAGGATCTTTAGTAAGAAAAGACGTTCCACCATTTGTAAAAGCTGCCAGAGAACCTTTGTCTTATGTAGGGATTAATTCCGTGGGATTAAGACGCCGAGGCTATTCTACCGAAAAAATTAGAGAAATTCAGAATATATATAGAATACTCTATCAAAAGAATTATAACACGACTCAAGCTTCTGAAATTATTGAGGCTGAGATGGAAGCGACTACAGAACGTGACGAGATTCTTCAATTCATAAAGAATTCTCAGCGCGGTATAATGAAAGGTTATTTTAAATCGAACTAAAAAATTTAAATGACGTAATTTTAACCTTTTATAACCTTTCTAAAAAATCAAAACATTAATAATTACAAAATGGCAAATACATCAGATATAAGAAACGGATTATGCATTAGATATAATAATGACATTTATAAAATAGTTGAATTTTTACACGTAAAACCTGGTAAGGGTCCAGCTTTTGTTAGAACGAAAATGAAAAGTGTGAGTAGCGGAAAGATGATAGAAAACACATTCTCTGCTGGTCATAAAATTGACGATGTACGTGTAGAAACACATAAATTTCAGTATTTGTATAATGACGGAGAGTTTTATCACTTCATGAATGAAGCCGACTATACACAAATTAGACTTTTAGAAGCCGCTTTAGACAAACCAGAATTAATGAAAGAAGGCGAGGTGGTAACGGTACTTATCAATACAGAAGACAATATGCCTCTATCTGTAGAAATGCCAGCAAACGTTATTTTAGAAGTTACAGCTACCGAGCCTGGTGTAAAAGGCAATACGGCAACCAACGCTACTAAACCTGCTACAGTCGAAACTGGCGCTATAATTAACGTGCCACTATTTATAAATGAAGGCGACAAAATAAAAGTAGAAACCGATAAAGGGACTTATAAAGAGCGCGTTAAGGAGTAAAGCATCACCTGTAAAACGCATCGAATACAATAAGACAGAATTAAGTACTAAATACCAATCATGAAATTCCCCCAAACTCATACTTTAAAAGAAATATCTCAATTGCTTGAATGCGAGTTTGTTGGCGACGATAATTTTCCGGTTTATGGCATGAACGAAATTCATGTTGTGGAATCGGGAGAGATTGTTTTTGTTGATCATCCTAAATATTACGACAAGGCATTAAGCTCGAAGGCAAGTATTATTTTAATCAATAAATTAGTAGATTGCCCAGAAGGTAAGGCTTTGCTAATTAGCGACGATCCGTTTAGGGATTTCAATAAACTTACCCGACATTTTAAACCTTTTCAGTCGTCACCGGTTCAAATAGCAAGTACAGCTAAGATTGGAAAAAACACCGTAATACAGCCCAACTGTTTTATTGGTAATCATGTTACTATTGGAGAAAATTGTATCATTCATTCTAATGTAAGCATTTACGACAACACTATTATTGGAGATCATGTTGAGATTCACGCTGGTACAGTGCTTGGTGCGAATGCCTTTTATTACAAAAAAAGACCTACTGGTTTTGATCAGTTAAAATCTGGAGGACGGGTAGTTATAGAAAACAATGTCGACATCGGTGCCGCTTGTACTATTGATAAAGGCGTTACTGGAGATACCACCATTAAAGCGGGTACCAAAATAGATAATCAAGTGCAAATAGGACACGATACTATTATTGGTGAAAAATGTTTAATAGCATCTCAAGTCGGTATTGCAGGTTGTGTTGTAATTGAAGACGAAGTGACTATTTGGGGACAAGTAGGCATGGCTAGTGGCATCCATATTGGTGAAAAAGCTGTTATTCAGGCCCAATCTGGAGTAAGCAAATCGTTAAAAGCTAACAAAACTTATTTTGGTTATCCTGCTGAAGAGGTTAGGGTGAAATTACGTGAGTTAGCAGCCATAAAAAAAATTCCTGAATTATTGGAAAAAATAAAGCAAATCGAAAAAAAGTAATGTCGTTTTTGCTTCAATATTAAAATGCGAAAGTTTAAATTTGTTAAGCAGTATAAATAGAGATTATTTTTGTTTTTTAAAGTAGAAAACTGGAATAATTTCATAAAATAAATAATGTCTTATGAGTGTTTTAGTTAATAAAGATTCAAAAATAATTGTTCAAGGCTTTACTGGAAGCGAAGGTACATTTCATGCTAGTCAAATGATTGAGTATGGCACCAACGTTGTAGGTGGGGTTACTCCGGGAAAAGGCGGACAAACACACTTGGATAAACCTGTTTTCAACACAGTTAAAGAAGCGGTAGAGCAAGTTGGCGCCGATACGAGTATTATTTTTGTACCACCAGCCTTTGCTGCCGATGCTATTATGGAAGCGGCAGATGCAGGGGTTAAGGTTATTATTACTATTACAGAAGGCATACCGGTAGCCGACATGATTATTGCGGCAAATTATATTAAAAGTAAAGATTGTAGACTTATAGGCCCTAACTGCCCTGGTATTATAACTCCAGAAGAAGCAAAAGTTGGTATTATGCCAGGCTTTGTATTTAAAAAAGGGAAAGTTGGTTTAGTTTCAAAATCGGGTACCTTAACTTACGAGGCAGCCGATCAGGTCGTAAAACAAGGGCTCGGAATTTCTACAGCTATCGGAATTGGTGGCGATCCTATTATTGGGACCACAACAAAAGAGGCGGTAGAGTTATTAATTAACGATCCAGAAACTGAGGCGGTTGTGATGATTGGTGAAATTGGAGGACAATTAGAAGCTGATGCGGCAAACTGGTACAAAGCCAGTGGGAGTAATAAACCAATTATTGGTTTTATTGCGGGAGAAACAGCTCCTGCAGGTCGTACCATGGGACATGCTGGTGCGATAGTTGGTGGTAGTGACGATACGGCCCAAGCAAAAAAGAAAATCATGAGAGCTTGCGGTATTCATGTTGTAGACTCGCCAGCAGAAATTGGAAATAAAGTTGCCCAAGTTTTGGCTGGGTAAAAACCATACACAAAAGAAATAAAAACAAGGCTGTATTTACCATAAATACAGCCTTGTTTTATTTTGCATTATGCCCATATTATTTAACTCTAGTGAGCTAAAAATTTAAAAGGCGCTTAAACTTTAAAGTATAAACACCTTTTGCAAATAGATGATTTGGGGAAATTAATCATCTAAAAGATCTATTATTGCTTTTATTTTTTCTTTTAACTGTTCGGCAATAGCATTGTTACCATCGGTATCGGTAGGGCTAATTTCAATTATTCCGTCGGCATTACCATCTAAAGCTTGAGCTAAATCGACACCTGTTGTTGGGTCTAAAGCACTAGCTAAATCAAAATTAATAACTAATTGTTTGTTGTCGTCATTAATTACAATTTTTTGAGTCGTGTCTTCGTAATCTACCTCAATGTCTTCTTCAAAATCATGCCAGAAAACAAATGGCGTACCTCCAATTGTACCTTTTACTAAAATTGACTTGTTAAAAAGATCGCTTTCGGCATTAGTGCTTTTCTCAAATTCAAACTCGATTTCTTCATATTCGCCATTTGGTATCGCAACGTTTAAAAAGGTGATTTCTTCAGATAAAAAGTCTAGCTCAAAAGGTCCTGCTAACTCAACTTCATCATCAGAATTAATGTAATTTACATTTCCATTAACACCCGAATCATTGTCAATAAACTCTAACTCAATTTCACTAATGTTTAATAAAAAACTGTCTACTTCTACATCTGTATTGGTTTTATTAAAGTTTATAAGCGAGCTGCCAGCCTTACTAAAACTAGCCGTTGTAGGCATTGTAGCGGTCGCCTTTAGTTGTAACACACCCTTACCTGGAGGTGCTACTAAAGCGTCGTCATTATCACTTGAACAACTTGAAATTCCAGCGGCAACTAATAGAGCCATTCCCAATTTTAAATAATTTTTTTTAAATGTGTACATAATAGTTAATTTTTAAAATTTTATATGTTTTGTTTGCATTCATATATATAACAGTTTAAACTTTAAAAACCCTACCCTAAATTCTTATTAAAATAATAAAACTTTATAATCTATCCTTATTCAGCAGGTAGTCAGTGCTTTGTAAAATAAACAATTCTTGTTTTTTTACATTTTTATAGCGGTAGGCTTACATTTTTAAAATTCCGAACTATTTAATCTAGCTAGGCGTAATGCTCTTTAATTCTTGTCGCGTTTTAATCTATTAGTAATACACTTATGTTTAGCTTTCCTTTATTTTTTAGTGCATCGTTTAACTTTGGAGTGTACTTAACAATTAATTACATAAAAAGTTTATCTTTGATTTTGTGAAAATACCAATGTAAATAAATTTATAAAAAATGAAATTATTAGAAGGAAAAACAGCCATAATTACTGGTGCAAGTAGAGGTATAGGGAAGGGCATTGCTAAAGCTTTTGCAGAGCAAGGCGCAAATGTAGCGTTTACCTACAGCTCGTCTGTTGAAGCTGCAAACCAATTAGAAGCAGAATTGATTGCTTTAGGTGTAAAAGCAAAAGGATATAAAAGTAATGCAGCAAGTTTTGAGGAATCTCAAAAACTAGCTGAAGCAGTAGTTGCAGAATTTGGCAGTATTGATGTTTTAGTGAACAATGCAGGTATTACCAAAGATAATTTGTTAATGCGTATTACTGAAGAAGATTTTGATAAAGTGATTGAGGTAAATCTTAAATCGGTATTTAATATGACCAAAGCTGTGCAGCGCACTATGTTAAAGCAGCGTAAGGGTTCCATAATTAATATGAGCTCTGTAGTTGGTGTGAAAGGTAATGCTGGGCAAACTAATTACGCGGCTTCTAAAGCTGGAATTATAGGTTTTTCAAAGTCAGTAGCTTTAGAATTAGGTTCTAGAAATATACGTAGTAATGTAGTAGCTCCTGGTTTTATTGAAACAGAAATGACTGCTAAACTAGATGAAAATGTAGTAAAAGAATGGCGCTCTGCAATTCCTCTAAAAAGAGGTGGTACGCCAGAAGATGTTGCCAATGTTTGTGTGTTTTTAGCCAGTGATATGAGTGCTTATGTTACCGGACAAACATTACAAGTTGACGGCGGTATGTTAACGTAATATGTCTCCAGTAGAAGGAAGAAATTAATAATAAGAAATTATCATAATTAATGAGTTCAGAAACTCTTTTACTTATCATATTAGCTGGAATTATAGCGCTTTTATTAGCGCTTTTTCAGTATATTAGAGGAGAAGAAAGCGTTTCGAGATTACATGTACTTCTTTCTGCTTTGCGGTTTATTACCCTGTTTTCGGTGTTATTATTATTAATCAATCCTAAATTTGAGTCTACGATTTTAACTTCAAAGAAACCAAATTTGGTTCTGCTTGTCGATAATTCTAGCTCTATTAAACATCTAAAACAAGAAGAAATAGCTTTAAATGTTATTGAAAAAATAACTCAAAGCGAGGTTTTAAACGATAAGTTTAACATTTCAAGCTATACCTTTGGAGCACAAATAAAAGCATCAGATACCCTGTCTTTTTCAGAGACACAAACTAATTTATCTGATGCTTTTAATCAGTTATCACAAATTTATAAAAACAGCAATACAGCCACTATTTTAATTTCTGATGGCAATCAAACCTTTGGAAGTGATTATGAGTTTGCGACTACCAATTACAAATCTCCAATTTATCCTGTTGTTTTAGGAGATACTGTAAAGTATACCGATTTAAAAATTAAACAGCTTCATGCTAACAGGTATGCTTATTTAAAAAATCGTTTTCCTGTTGAAGCTATTATTACTTATAACGGAAATGCAAATGTTAACTCTCGCTTTGTGGTTACACAAGGAGAAACAACATGGTATTCTCAACGCGTTACTTTTACTAAACAAAACAATTCAAAAACACTTCATTTCACACTGCTCGCAAAAAGGGTTGGGGTTAGTCGATTAAAAGCTACTATAATACCGATTGAAAATGAGAAAAACACCGTTAATAACAGCAAGCATTTTGCAGTTGAAGTTATAGACCAAAAAACAAAAATTGCTATTGTTAGCGATTTTTTACATCCAGATTTAGGGGCTTTTAAGAAAAGTATAGAAAGTAATGAGCAACGTTCGGTGTTTTTTTTAAGTCCAAACGATGCTATTAGTCAAATTAAAGATTTTCAATTACTTATAATCTATCAACCTAACCATAAGTTTAACAAATTATTTGATGTTATTAAGAAAGAAAGTATCAATAATTTATTGATTGTAGGCACCAAAACAGACTTAAATTTTCTCAATCGAACAAAGCAAAGTTTTACACACGAAATAACAAATGCAATCGAATATTATTCAGCAGAATTAAATCCAAATTACGCACCTTTTATTATTAACGATATCGACTTTGAATCCTTTCCTCCATTAAAGTCAAATTTTGGAGATATCAAATTTTCAGTGCCGTTTGATGTGATTCTTCAAAAAAAACGCGGCAACCTCACAACAAACCAGCCTTTATTGGCATCTTATGAAGAAAACAATAGGCGAGAAGCGGTTTTATTTGGAGAAAATATTTGGCAATGGCGTGCCCAGAGCTTTGTTAATACGACATCTTTTAATGACTTTGATGATTTTATTGGTAAACTCGTTCAATATTTAGCGTCGAGCAAACCGAGGGACCGACTAAACTTAGAATACCAATCATTTTACGATGGCAATTCTAGCGTTGTATTAAACGCTCAATTTTTCGATAAAAATTATGTGTTCGATAGTCGAGCATCACTTAATTTGTTAGTAAAGGATGAGGCCTCAAATTTTGAACAAAACTTTCCCTTCGTACTCAAAAATAATAATTATCAAGTTGAATTAAGTCGTTTGCCACCCTCCGAATACCGTTTTATTGTAAAGGTTGAAAACGAGGGGATATCAAAATCTGGCAGTTTTGAAATTTTGGAGTTTAATGTCGAACAGCAATTTTTAAATGCTAACAGCGATAAATTGAATCAATTAGCCCAAAATAGTGGAGGAGTACCTTATTTTCCAAACCAAACCGATAGCTTAATAGAACATTTAAAAAATGATAATCATTACCAAGCGATCCAAGAAAGTAATAAAAATATTGTACCTTTGCTAGCTTGGAATTACTTGCTATTACTTATCGCAATTAGCTTAACGAGTGAGTGGTTTTTAAGAAAATATAACGGATTAATTTAAAAAAAAATGGATAAATTACCAAAAATTGCATTACCTTTTATTGTAGCAGCTGTATTAGTTGTTGTGTTTTTATCAAAATCTACTGTCACCATCGATTCTGGTCAGGCGGGTGTACTCTTTAAAACCTTTGGAGATGGGGTTGTAATCGACGAACCACCTATGGGAGAAGGCTTCCACATTGTAGCGCCTTGGAATAGGGTTTATGTTTACGAAGTAAGACAACAAGAAATCCTTGAAAAAATGAATGTTTTATCTTCTAACGGTTTGGATATTGTTTTAGAAGCATCGGTTTGGTTTCAGCCAGATTTTGTTAATCTGGGAAAATTACATCAAGAAAAAAGTGAAATGTACAAAGAACGTATTTTACTTCCAGCGATTCGAAGTGCAGCCAGAAGTGTTGTTGGCCGTTACACACCAGAACAGCTGTATTCAAGTAAGCGAGATGCCATTCAACAAGAAATTTTTGAAGAAACAAAGAATATTGTTGATGACCAGTACATACAATTAAACGAGGTTTTAGTTCGCGATGTAACCTTACCAACTACCATTAAAGATGCGATAGAGCGTAAGTTAAAACAAGAACAAGAGTCTTTAGAATACGAGTTTAGATTAATTACGGCAACCAAAGAGGCCGAAAAACAAATTATTGAGGCTCAAGGTAAAGCAGATGCTAACCGTATTTTGAGTGCCTCGTTAACCGATAAGATTTTACAGGATAAAGGTATTGAAGCAACTATGGAATTGGCACAATCGCCAAATAGTAAGGTGGTTGTTATTGGCTCTGGAGATAGTGGCTTACCTATAATCTTAGGCAATCAATAAAATTCCAATTAAATAATTTGGTGCAAAAAGGTGGTTTTTATTAAATATAACAACTGGTTTAGTACTAAAAGTTTTAAAATGTTTAAAAATTGCAAAATTTATTAATATTACAAAGTCTAAAAGATTTTTATTTTGCATATTTGCAGTAACATCAATAAGAATGAAATTTATTCAGTCACATCATCATCATTTTCATATTTGCTCTCAAGCGAAGTGAAGGTGTATTGAATAAAATCAACATATTTTTAAACCCGTTTGAGACTATCAAGCGGGTTTTTTAATTCCCGTGAAAACGGGATTTTTTTTATCCCGTTGCGGATAAATAATTTAATTGACATTATGAGTAAACTAAAAATTGCAGTACAAAAATCGGGGCGGTTAAACGAGGACTCGATGAGAATCTTAAAAGATATTGGTATTTATATCGATAACGGAAAAGATCAATTAAAAGCGTCGGCTAAAGGCTTTCCTGTTGAAGTGTTTTACCTTAGAAATGGCGATATCCCGCAATATCTTAAAGATGGCGTTGTTGATGTTGCTATTATTGGAGAAAATGTGTTAATAGAAAAAGGCAATGATATTACGATTGCAGAGAAATTGGGTTTTTCTACCTGTCGGGTTTCTTTGGCAGTACCCAAGTCTTCAAAATATAGTGGTATTAAAGACTTAGAAGGCAAACGTATTGCAACCTCGTACCCTAATACAGTACAAGATTTTTTAAACAAAAACGGTGTAAAAGCCAAAATTCATATTATTAACGGCTCTGTTGAGATCGCGCCAAACATTGGTTTAGCCGATGCTATTGTAGATATTGTTTCGAGCGGAAGCACCCTTTTTAAAAATAATTTAAAAGAGGTTGATCAGATTTTAAAATCGGAGGCTGTTCTAGCAGTTTCACCCGTATTAAACGAAGAAAAACAGGCTATTCTCGAGAAAATTCAATTTAGAATTCAATCTGTTTTAAAAGGAAGAGAATCGAAATATATTTTGCTAAATGCGCCAAATGACAAAATTGAAAGTATTATTAATTTGTTACCAGGCATGAATAGTCCAACGGTGTTACCTTTAGCACAAGAAGGCTGGAGTTCCATACATTCTGTTATCAGTAAAAATGAATTTTGGGATGTCATTGAGGAACTGAAAGCTAACGGTGCAGAAGGCATTTTAGTTTGCCCAATTGAAAAAATGGTACTTTAGAATGCTGAACTTGTTTCAGTATCTTTTAAAAATTAAGATATATACTGATGAAAATTATTAATAATCCAAATAAGAATGATTGGTCAGAAATTTTAAAACGACCAACGCAAACCGTAAAGGACATTGAAGCCACTGTAAATCAAATTTTTGATGATATAAATAAAAATGGTGATGAAGCCATTAATAGATACACTCAAAAATTCGATGGTGTATCTTTAAATTCGATTCGTGTAAGCGATAAAGAAATGGAGGAGGCTGTTGCCAAGATTCCAAAAAAGCTTAAAACCGCCATACAGCAAGCCAAACAAAATATAGAGGCTTTTCATGCCGCTCAAAAAACATCTAAAATTGAAGTAGAAACCACAAAAGGAGTTATGTGTTGGCAAGAAAAACGCCCTATAGAAAAAGTAGGCGTTTATATACCAGGAGGTACTGCGCCGTTGTTTTCAACAGTTTTAATGTTGTGTGTTCCTGCACAAATTGCAGGTTGTAAAGAGATTGTATTATGCTCACCGCCCAATAAAGAAGGTGAACTGGCTCCCGAAATTTTATATACAGCCAAATTATGTGGTGTCACAAAAATTTTTAAAGTAGGCGGTATTCAGGCTATTGCAGGGCTAGCTTTTGGAACGGCATCTATACCTAAGGTCTATAAAATTTTCGGTCCGGGTAATCAATTCGTAACGGTTGCTAAACAATTAGCCACAAAATACGGCGTAGCTATTGATATGCCTGCAGGACCTAGTGAGTTGTTGGTGGTTGCCGACGGTTCAGCTAATGCTGCTTATATTGCCTCCGATTTATTGAGCCAAGCCGAACACGGTACCGATAGTCAGGTTATTTTAGTATCGACCTCTCAAGATTTAATTCGTAAGGTTTCAGAAGAAATTGAAATTCAATTAAGCACACTTCCGCGTAAAGCGATAGCCCAACAAGCGATAGCCAATTCTAAATTAATTTATGTTGAAAACGACGATTTAGCACTTCAAATTATAAACGAATACGGGCCAGAACACTTTATTATTTGTACTAAAAATGAATCATTTTATGTAAATGGTATCATGAATGCAGGTTCGGTTTTTATTGGAGATTACACGCCAGAAAGTGCTGGCGATTACGCTTCGGGAACTAACCACACCTTGCCAACAAACGGATTTAGTAAAGCCTATTCTGGTGTAAATCTGGATAGTTTTTTAAAGAGTATGACCTTTCAAAAAATATCTAAAGAAGGCTTATTAAATATAGGAGAAACTATAGAGCTCATGGCAGAAGCCGAAGGTTTACAAGCCCATAAAAATGCGGTATCTATGAGATTAAAAGATTTGAAAAAATGAATATTCAAGACTTAATACGACCAACGATAAAGGCGTTAAAGCCGTATTCATCGGCAAGAGATGAGTTTCAAGGAAATGATGACGTTATGGTGTTTTTAGACGCTAACGAAAATCCATTTCAAAATGGTGTAAACCGTTATCCCGACCCACAGCAGCGCGCATTAAAATCTATTTTGACAGAAATTAAAGGGGTTTCAGAAAACCATATATTATTAGGAAATGGGAGCGACGAAGTTTTAGACCTTATTTTTAGAGCTTTTTGTGAGCCCAATGTCGATAATATCATCACATTACCACCAACCTATGGCATGTATAGCGTTTTAGCACATATTAATGCGATTCAGATTAAAGAAGTGGCCTTAAACGAAGATTTTCAGCCCAACACTAAAGCTATATTAGATGCTCAGAATAAAAACTCGAAACTACTTTTTATTTGCTCGCCTAACAATCCAACAGCAAACGATATAGATGCGGGTAAGATTGAAACTTTAATCAAAACTTTCAAAGGTATTGTTATTGTTGATGAAGCTTATATCGACTTCTCAAAACAAGAAAGTTGGGTAAGCAGATTGGTGGAGTTCCCTAACTTAATCGTTACTCAAACCTTATCTAAAGCTTATGGCATGGCTGGAATTAGGTTGGGAATATGTTATGCTTCAGCAGAGATTATTTCTGTTTTAAACCGTATTAAACCGCCTTATAACGTAAACGCCTTAACCCAACAAAGAGCGATTGAGCAACTCACTAATAAAGAGATCGTAAAAAATCAAATAGATGCTGTTTTAAAAGAACGCGATATTCTCATTTCAGAATTGAGAGCCATTCCTTTTGTATCAAAAATTTATCCTTCACACGCTAATTTTGTTTTAATAAAGGTAGATGATGCTACAAAAAGATATCATGAACTTATTGAAAAAGGTATAATTATAAGAAACAGAACCACGCAATACGGTTGCGAAAATTGTTTGCGCTTAACGGTTGGCACCAAAGAAGAGAATGCGAAATTAATAAGGGCACTCTCATCAATTTCGAAATCCTAAATCTATTTTAGAATTAGAAAATAAATTCAGAGAGAAACAATAAAGAAGTATTAGTATAAATTTAAAGACCTTGAAATAAAGTCGGGGTGATGAACACGTTAATCATGAAAAAAGTATTATTTATAGATAGAGACGGCACATTAATTAAAGAGCCAGCAGACGAGCAAGTGGATGCGTTTGAAAAACTGATTTTCTACCCTAAGGTTTTTCAATATCTCGGCAAAATTTGTAGAGAATTAGATTTCGAGATCGTTATGGTAACCAATCAAGATGGTTTGGGCACACCAGATAATCCGTCAGAGAAATTTTGGCCCATTCATAATTTTATTCTAGAAACGTTTAAAAATGAAGGTATAAATTTTAAAGACGTTTTTATTGATGAAACCTATGCTAAAGATAATGCGCCAACGCGCAAACCAAATACAGGTCTACTAACAAAGTTTTTCTCTGAAGCCTACGATTTAAAAAATTCATTTGTAATTGGCGATCGTTTAACTGATGTTGAATTAGCAAAAAAATCTAAACTCGAAAGCCATTTTTATTAATGATGAAACCCATTTAGGCACGAACGAAATTACCGTTAAACGGGAAGAATTAGACCGTTATATTGCTTTAGAAAGTAATGATTGGGAGGAAATATATTCGTTTTTAAAAACTGAGGACAGAACAGCCGAAATTATAAGAAACACCAACGAAACTAAAATTGCCATCCAGTTAAACCTTGATGGCACAGGAAAAAGGCGACATTGATACGGGACTTGCTTTTTTCGACCATATGCTAGACCAAATTGCGCGTCATGGCCAGTTGGATTTAAATATTAAAGTGGATGGCGATTTAGAAGTCGATGAGCACCACACTATCGAAGATACCGCCATTGCCTTGGGCGAATTATTTAATAAAGCTTTAGGTAATAAATTAGGTATTGAGCGTTATGGATTTTGTTTACCAATGGACGATTGTTTTGCCCAAGCCGCTATAGATTTTGGAGGTAGAAATTGGTTGGTTTGGGAGGCCGATTTTAAACGTGAAATGGTGGGTAAAATGCCAACCGAAATGTTTTATCACTTCTTCAAATCGTTTACCGATGGTGCGCGCTGTAATTTAAATATAAAAGCCGAAGGTACCAACGAGCATCATAAAATTGAAGCTATTTTTAAAGCCTTTGCAAAGGCCATAAAAATGGCTGTAAAACGCGATGTTGAGAAAATGATTTTACCGAGTACAAAAGGGCTGCTTTAACCTAAAATATTAGAGGTTTGAAGTTTCGCAGCAGAACTTCTTATTTAATCTTTAATAGCGAATACCAAAAACTAACTTTTAATATAAAAATTTGAAACTTATAATTATAAATTACGGTGCGGGAAACATAAAAAGTATTCAGTTTGCTTTTAAACGTTTAGGAGTTCATGCTGTTTTATCCCATAATCCCGATGAAATTAAGTCGGCAGAAAAAGTGATTTTCCCAGGTGTAGGAGAAGCCAATTCTGCCATGAAAATGTTAAAAGAAAGCAAGTTAGATGTTTTAATTCCAACCTTAAAACAACCCGTTTTAGGGATTTGCTTAGGCATGCAACTCATGTGTAGAAGTACCGAAGAAGGCAACACCAAGGGTTTAGGGATTTTTCAAACGGATGTTAAAAGGTTTCCCAATACGGTAAAAGTCCCTCAAATGGGATGGAATACTATTAAAGATTTAAAATCTGATTTATTTACGGGAATTAACGAAAATGAGTACATGTATTTAATACACAGCTATTATGCCGAGCATTGCAAAGCAACCATTGCCAAAACGCATTATGGACTAAATTACGCATCGGCATTGCAGCACAATAACTTTTACGGTGTACAATTTCATCCAGAAAAGAGTAGTTTAGCGGGAGAAACCATATTGGAAAATTTCCTGAGGTTAGGAACTGGTTAGAAATTTTTCGAGGAAATACTACCAGAAAAATCAGAAGAAATATAAAAACTAAAAAAGAAGGCAAGGAGTTGCTGGCCATAACAGAAGCCTCAATTAATATGGCCAAAAGGAATAACAACAAAAAGGATTAGGTTACTTTGTATCTTTAACTTTTTAATATTTAATATTGAATATGAGAATAATACCAGCAATAGATATTATAGACGGTAAATGTGTGCGTTTAACCAAAGGCGATTACGGCACAAAAAAAATATACAGCGAGAGCCCTCTTGAAATCGCTAAAACTTTTGAAGGTTCTGGAATTAAATACCTGCACTTGGTAGATTTAGATGGCGCTAAAGCAAACCACATTGTAAACTATAAGGTTTTAGAACAAATTGCATCGAAAACAAGTCTTAAAATTGATTTTGGCGGCGGTTTAAAAAGTAACGAAGATTTGCATATCGCTTTTAATTCTGGTGCTAGACAAATTACAGGCGGGAGCATTGCGGTTAAAGATCCAGAAATTTTTGAAGGTTGGATAGCCAAATATGGTTCTACAAAAATTATTTTAGGAGCCGATAGCGATAACGGAAAAATTTCGATAAGCGGTTGGATGGAACAGAGTAAAGAAGCGGTCATCCCGTTTATAAAAAAATATCAAAAAAAGGGCATTCAATATGTTATTTGTACAGACATTTCAAAAGATGGTATGCTAGAAGGTCCTTCGGTAGAATTGTACCGAGAAATTCTTGAAGCCTGTACCAATAGTAGTAGTGGTCAATCTATAAAATTAATAGCATCTGGCGGTATTTCAAGCATTGAAGAACTGCCTGTTTTAAAAACCTTAGGATGCGAAGGCGTGATTATAGGAAAAGCGATTTACGAAAACAGAATCAGTTTAAAACAATTGGAAAAATTCGTTTAAAATAAACTGTTTTTCTATTCCCATGAAGATGGAAATTATACTTAGATATGTGATGTATTAAGATTTCCGCCTTTGCGGAAATGAAAAAAATAATTTTTTATGTTAACAAAAAGAATAATCCCTTGCTTAGATATTAAAGACGGTCGCACCGTAAAGGGTGTTAATTTTGTCAATTTACGCGATGCTGGCGATCCCGTAGAACTGGCAAAACAATACGCTACGGTTGGAGCAGACGAGCTTGTTTTCTTAGACATTTCGGCCACCTTAGAAGGTAGAGCCACAACTTTAGATATGGTTTTACGCGTTGCCGAACATGTTAATATTCCCTTTACTGTGGGTGGCGGGATTTCTTCTGTAGAAGATGTGGACGCCCTTTTAAAATGTGGTGCCGATAAGGTATCTGTGAACTCCTCAGCAATAAAACGACCAGAATTAATAAATGAATTATCTAGTAAATTTGGCAGTCAATGTGTGGTTGTTGCCATTGATGCCAAGCAAATTAATGGCCAATGGAAAGTACATTTGGCAGGGGGTAGTGTGGCAACCGATTTGGATTTATTTGAATGGGCCAAAGAAGTTGAAAGTCTTGGCGCGGGTGAAATTTTATTCACATCCATGGATCATGATGGCACAAAAAATGGTTTTGCAAATGACGCTTTAAATAAGCTTTCTGAAACATTAAACATTCCTATAATAGCCTCTGGTGGCGCAGGAAATGTGCAGCATTTTATAGATACCTTTAAAGACGGAAAAGCAGATGCAGCATTGGCCGCTAGCGTTTTCCATTTTGGAGAAATTTCTATTCCAGACTTAAAAAAAGAATTAAAAGCTAATCGTATTGAAGTGCGTTTTTAGAAACTTTAGACTAAACTAACTTCAAGAGCTTAAAACTGTAATTTATGACCATAAAATTCGACTCTAACGGACTTATACCAGCAATCATCCAAGATGCTACAACTAAAAATGTATTGATGCTTGGGTATATGAATGAAGATGCTTACCAAAAAACCATTGAAACTAAACAAGTCACTTTTTTTAGCAGAAGTAAACAGCGCTTGTGGACCAAAGGCGAGGAAAGTGGAAACTTTTTAAATCTCATCGATATTAAAAACGATTGCGATAACGACACTCTACTTATTCAAGTTAAACCTAATGGTCCAACCTGTCACAAAGGAACAGATAATTGTTGGGGCGAAACCAATCATTCAAATTTCGGTTTTTTCTCGACCTTAGAACAGGTAATTGCAGAGCGTGTTGCCAATAAAGACACCAATACATCTTACGTGGCCAGTTTGTTTTCAAAAGGAATCAATAAAATTGCACAAAAAGTAGGCGAGGAGGCTGTAGAAACCGTGATTGAAGCCATGGATAACAACGATGACTTATTTCTTTACGAGTCGGCAGATTTACTCTTCCACTATCTCATGTTACTGCAAGCTAAAGGGTTTACATTAAAAGATATTGAAGCCGAATTAAAAGGGAGACATAAATAAAATAGACCGTAATCGGCTTAAGATCAAGAGTCGTCTAAAAATGACCGATTGAAAAACTTTATCTTAAGATATCCAATATTTTGCAGTGGCCTTTTTTGAAAACCAAATGAGAAAAACACAAACAGCAATTACCATTAGAGGCATAACTACATTTGGCAGGTCGAAATTTATAAACAAATAAATATGCTGAGTAATGGCACTTAACCCAGAAAGAATAAATAAGCTATAAGCGATTTTCTTTCGCAAAAGCAAAGGCTTGATGATCTTTATTAAAACCTCTTGGTGCGGTTTTTACTTCATCGCCTACAAAACCGCCCCAAATACTTTTAAAGGTTTTGTTTTCGAGTATTTCTCTGATTTCTGAGTCGTCCATTTCAAACTCCTTTCTAATGCGAAGCAAGTCTTCTTTATTTGGTTCCCAAAAGCCAACAGCGATAAAACTCTCGTTGTGAGGCTGAATATGAAGATAATACCCACCTCGTAATCTGGGTTTTGTTCTATTAAACGATCCGCCAAAATGGGTTTTGTAAGGCAGTTTGTTTTTAGAAAAACGCACATCTCGATATATTCTGAATACTTTAGATTTTTCAATCCTATCGTGCTTGTTTAACTGTTCTGAAACCGAATTGTAAATGGCTTTTATTTCTTTTTCAACAGCTTTAAACTCAGCTTTGTTATCATTAAACCAATCGCGATTATTGTTTTTTTCTAGTTTCTTTAAAAAGCTGAAAGCGGATTTCAATGCAGATGCGCTCATGTAATTACTATTTTGAATTATTTGTATGTTAATATTAAATAAGTGAATGTAAGTAATTGGCGGATTGAATTAAACCATTTTTCCTCAAATTATCTAAAACTTCAAACTCATCTAAATCTGGATGTCTTCTATTTAACACTAATTTCTTAAAAGCTTCTATTGCTTTTTCGTGGTTTAAATCTATTATATCTGCAATGAAATCATCGGCAGATTTCGCAGCCAGTCCGAAAGACGCCAAATAGTCATTTGGAAAATCTTTCAAATTATTAGTTACAATAATATTTGCATTTGTTTTAATTGCGGCAGCCAGTACATGTCGATCTTTTTCATCAGGTAAAGTTAATCCTTCAATTAAAGGCTCGTAATTTATTACAAGTGCATCAGGGAAGGCCAAATTTGCCCTATTAATTCTTTTTTTTATTTCTTTATCTTCTAGTCCTTTTCTAATCATTACGTCTTCCCATTCATCAAAAATATGATTGCTCCATTTTGGCGTGAACAAATCATAATGAGCAAACCAAAATAACAAGTCTCTAATTTCTATCGGATAAATAACATTCGTGTCAAGAACACAAGTAAAACGTACGCTATGAATCATATAATCCTAATTCTTCATCAGACTTCATCATATCTATAAGAAGTTGTTCCCGTTTCAATTTCATTTTTTTCTTGTAATTCATGACATCTTCAAATTTCACTCTGCGATGTCTTCCTACCATAGTGAAAGGAATATTTCCTTCCTCTAATAATTTAACAAAGTGAGGTCTTGAACAGCCCAATAATTCGGCTGCGGCTTGTGTAGTCATTTCGGTTGCAATAGGGACTACGGAAATTGGCTTTCCTTGACCGGTTGCTTTTAAGATTTTAGCTAAAAGCTTAAGTGCTTTTAAAGGAATCTTAATTTTTTCTGTAGTTTCCTCAATTTCAATTTCTAAACTTTCAGAATGTATATCCTCCAATGTGGCAGCAAGGGCATTATAAGATTCCATTGCTGCAATCTGCTCCTTTTTTGAAGGCTTTTTTATGTCGTTAAAGTATTCCATTTTAATAAAATTTTCTTTATATTATAAAAATAAACGAAATAAACGAAACAGTTTTAATCTGGTATGTTAATTTTTTGATAATAAAAATCATTAATGTCCGACAAAAGACATAAGACCGCTTCGCTAATAGACATAAGAACCAAGACTTGATTCTAACTAACTGATAAACAGAAGTACTTTAAATTAACAAAATAGTTCATTAAATCTTAATAATTATTTCAAATAAGCAAGGTGACATTTTAAAAAACGTGCAAAGTTCTTAATTTTAAAAGGATTGACAGCATTTTAATATTTTTAATCGGACACTAGTGAATATAAATTAATACAAAGTATAAAATATATTGAATGGTTTGGTTTAGAGCTACTAAAAATTTGTATAAATTTCGTATTGATAAGTCTCTTTCTTGTACATTAATGACGCAAAACTCACAACATACCACATATACCTCCCATTGACAGCCAAACAATAAACTACAAAAATATCATCTTGGTTCAAACTCTATATCTTTAAGAATTAGACCCGATGCTGGTGCGATATAGTCCATTCTCTTGTTGTAGTCTTCTTTCAAGCTTAATTCGATGTCCTTTAACGTTAATTTTCCTTTGCCCAAATCGAATAGCGTCCCCATCATTAAGCGTATTTGGTTTCGCATAAAACCCTTGCCTTTAACTCTTAACACATAACTTTTTTCTGGGAAATAATTAGCGGTATAAATCGTGTTTTCAACCAATTCGCAAAGTAATACCGTTCTATTATAAATACCATTATCGGTGGGTTTATAGCAATAGGATTTAAAATAATGTGAACCCTCAAAAAGCTTTGCCCCTTGTTTCATGGTCTCGATATTTAAATCATCGAGAATGGTAGTCATTATGGGGGCACAAAACGGATGGCATTTTTGCCCATAAGTAAACAAGTATAAGTACTCTTTAACTTTGGAGTGTTGTATAATATTAAACTTATTATCTACCTCCTGGATGTTTAAAGCCCTAATATCTTGAGGCAGATTGTAATTAAATAACTCTAAAAAAGCGTTTAAATCTTCAATAGGTTCAAATAAAAACAACTCGATTGCTGCACATTCTGCCGATACCATAGCATCTGTTCTACCCGAACTTAGAGTTTTAAAACGCTGGCCTTCTAAAATATAATTAAAGGTTCTATCTACCATATGGTGCAAGGTTTTAACATTGGGTTGTTTTTGCCAACCATGAAAACGATACCCTAAATATTGAATAGAAATGAGGTAATAATATTTTTTCATTATTTCTTTTTAGAGGAAGGGAAAATACATTCTTTTATTAATTGTGACAAAAAAATTATAAATTGTATTCGTACTAAACATTTTAAAACTAATTATTATGACAAATTCTTCTAATAAACCACCTGTTTGGTTCTGGATTGTAAGCCTTTTAGCTTTAATATGGAACGGCTTAGGTGTTATGGCGTATTTAACAAGAGCATATGCCACCGATGAAATGATTGCTTCATTGCCGGAAGCGCAACAAGCCGAATTTCTTGTGGAATATCCTACTTGGTATACTGCTGCTTTTGCTATGGCGGTTTTTGCGGGTGCATTAGGCTGTATAGCTTTGATTTAATAAAAAAGAAACAATACATTTTTATTAAAAAATTCTCAGATAAAGAAGTTTTAGACTCTAAGTTTATCGATACAGTAAACGAATCATTTAAAGTGGTTCGACCTTTTTTAGATTATATGAGCGATGTATTAACTACAGATTTGAATGGGGTTTCGCTTATTGATTAACGCCATTAAATAAAAAGACGTATTACCGCAGATAGCGCAGATTTGCAAAAAAAAATATTGAATACTATAACAAATGAAACTAATGAGAGAAATCTGCGGTAATCTTTGCAATCTGCGGGAGACAAATCACGAGCGTTCAAAAACACACACGTAAATATTTAGGCAAAAATGTCATATAGATTTATGGCCTTCACACTTTTTAAAGATTTTGATATATGGTTTGCAACTACATAACAATCAATAGCTCAGGCTTCTCAAAAAGTTGCATGTTACTCAGTAATCGCTCTTTTATCATGTTCATCATACGTCTGTTAAGCGCTGAAGAATTTTCAATATAAATTAAATATTCTTCAACCGTAAAAAGTCCGATAATCATACCTTTTACAGAATTTCGAAATTTCATATCTTTTTGCACTAGATTTTCAATATAATCCTGACGTTTTTGTAGGGATAAATCATAAAAAACAGATTTGTATTTAACGACATAATTTTTAAAAACCTCTATAATTAATTCGTTTTGGAACTTTATTATTGGTCGTAAAACTAAATTCTGAAAATGCTCTTCAGCACTCATATTTTCCTTTATTTTTGCCGAAATAATTTCTGGGCGAATACGTTTTAGGCTAGATGCTCTTGTTGTCATAACTTAGGAATTTTATTAAAAATACCATTAATTGAGCTATAAAAATTTCTAAAGCCTTTATTATTATCAACGAGTTTATTAACATTGAATAATTTATATATTTTTAGCACAAAATAATGTAATTTTGCGCTCTTAATAAGCTATAGCGAATGGCTTTTAGTTTTCCTTTACATCAACTATTAGCGGCTTACTATGACTAAAGTTAGAACCATAGCTTTTTAATACTTGCATAACCAAAACACATAGGTTCATAAATTAATTACAACACATGAAATTTAAAACAAGAAAATGGATTAAACCGGGTGATTTAAACCCAAACGGCACTTTATTTGGCGGGCGATTATTAGAATGGATTGACGAAGAAGCCGCATTATTTGCCATAATTCAATTCGATAATAAAAAAGTCGTGACCAAATCTATGGGTGCCATAGAATTCTTGGCCTCTGCCAAACAAGGCGATATTGTAGAAATTGGTTTAAAAATCACCAAGGTCGGGAATGCCTATATTGCACTGTGTTGCGAGGTTAGAAATATTATGACTCAAGTTACCATTATTAGTATCTCTAATATTGTTATGGTGAATTTGGGCGAAGACGGTAAGCCCAAACCTCATAATAGAAATATTTTAAAGGCTTAAAAAAATGGGGTTATGCCATTTAAATATTATAAACAATACAGCTGTTCGGTTGCATAAAATATAATTTTTAAATCATTTGTTATAAATTTTATAAAAATATAAGAACTAAGTGTTTTTAAGTTTTAATTGCGTGCTAGAAAGCATAAATTTGAATTAGATTACATGTTTAAAAGCCTGTTTTTTGTTTTATTGCAAAGGCTTTTTAACACCAAAAAATTAAATTATATGAGCAGTACATTGTTTGATAAAGTATGGGATTCGCACGTGGTGCGACAAATTAAGGGCGGACCAGATGTGCTATTTATCGATCGTCATTTTATACACGAAGTAACTAGTCCTGTGGCTTTTCTAGGTCTTAAAAACAGAGGGTTAAAAGTTATGTACCCTGAACGCACTTTTGCTACAGCAGATCATAATACGCCGACTATGAATCAGCATTTGCCAGTTCAAGATCCACTTTCGGCAAATCAGCTAAAGGCTCTAGAAGACAACTCTAAAGCCCACGGAATTAGTCATTGGGGATTAGGCCATGAAAAAAATGGTATTGTGCATGTTATAGGACCAGAAAATGGTATTACATTCCCTGGAGCGACTATTGTTTGTGGCGATTCACATACTTCCACACATGGTGCTTTTGGTGCTATTGCTTTTGGTATTGGTACATCGGAAGTCGAAATGGTGCTCTCTACACAATGTATTATGCAGCCAAAACCTAAAAAAATGCGTATTAATCTCAAAGGGCAATTAGGCTTAGGCGTAACCCCTAAAGATGTCGCTTTATATATTATCTCGCAGTTAACGACTTCTGGTGCAACCGGATATTTTGTTGAATATGCAGGAGATGTTTTTGAAAACATGAGTATGGAAGGTCGTATGACGGTTTGTAACATGTCTATAGAAATGGGGGCACGTGGCGGTATGGTTGCTCCAGATGAAACCACTTTCAAGTATCTAAAAGACAAACCCTTATCTTTAAAAGGTGAAGCTTGGGATGAGGCCGTGGCGCATTGGAAGACCTTAAAAACAGATCCCGAGGCGACGTTTGATAAAGATTTAACATTCGATGCCAGCGTTATAGAACCTATGATTACTTACGGTACGAACCCAGGTATGGGGATGGGTATTTCTAAAAACATACCTAAAGCCGATTCTCTTGAGGGTGGTGTAGCCACTTATAAAAAGTCTTTAGAGTATATGGGATACGAAGAAAACGAATCTATGCTTGGTAAAAAAGTAGATTACGTGTTCTTGGGAAGCTGTACCAACGGAAGGATTGAAGATTTTCGTGCGTTTGCTTCTATAGTTAAAGGTAGAAAAAAGGCTGCTAATATTACAGCTTGGTTGGTACCAGGCTCGCATGAAGTTCAAGAAAAAATTAAGAAAGAAGGTCTATTAGATATTATTAACGAGGCTGGTTTTGTTCTAAGACAACCCGGATGTTCGGCGTGTTTAGCGATGAACGACGATAAAGTTCCTGCTGGAAAATACGCGGTTAGTACTTCTAACAGAAACTTCGAAGGCCGTCAAGGCCCTGGCTCAAGAACCTTATTAGCAAGCCCATTAATGGCTGCTGCTGCCGCAGTTACTGGCATAGTTACAGATCCAAGAGACTTAATATAACAGCTTTTAGCCTTTGGTTTTAGCCATGGGCTTATAAAAACTAAAACACCATATTGCTAATAGCTATCGGCCAACAGCAAGGTGCAAAAAACAAAAATAATGGCATACGATAAATTTAATATACTAACAAGTACCGCAGTTCCGTTACCTTTAGAAAATGTAGATACCGATCAAATCATACCTGCACGATTTTTAAAAGCTACTAAACGTGAAGGCTTTGGAGACAATTTATTCAGGGATTGGCGTTATAATAATGATAACACACCAAAAGAAAGTTTTGTTTTAAACAATCCTATTTATAGCGGAAAAATATTAGTAGGCGGTAAGAATTTTGGTTCTGGATCTTCGCGAGAGCATGCGGCTTGGGCGGTTTACGATTATGGTTTCCGATGTGTGGTTTCCAGTTTTTTTGCAGATATTTTTAGAAATAACTGTTTAAATGTAGGTGTTTTACCCGTACAGGTGAGCCCAGAGTTTTCCGAAAAGATTTTTGAAGAAATTTACAAAGATGCTAATACCGAGATTGAAATTAATCTTCCAAATCAAACCATAACCATTCTTTCTACTGGTGCTCAAGAATCTTTTGAGATTAATTCTTACAAAAAAGAAAATATGTTAAATGGGTTTGACGACATTGATTATCTTCAAAACATGAAAGATGAAATTCAATCTTTTGCAGATAAATTAATGCTCTAATATAACCATTATCCTTTTTGGGGCTTTGCCAATAGAGCACCCCAGAAAAAAGTAAATAATAGTTTATTTTTCTCAACCTTCTTATTATGGTCTAGCAAAGCACTGTCTAGACTAAAGTTAAAATTAAAAGTTTAAAAACCATACTAATGAAATTTAATATAGCCCTTTTAGCGGGAGATGGCATAGGTCCAGAGGTTATCGATCAAGCTGTAAAAGTTAGCAATGCCGTTGCCAAAAAATTTGGTCATGAAATCACTTGGAAACCGGCCTTAATGGGAGCTGCTGCTATCGATGCTGTTGGCGAACCATACCCTGCAGAAACTCATGCTATTTGTGCGGCTGCAGATGCCGTTTTATTTGGGGCAATTGGACACCCGAAATACGATAACGATCCGAGTGCTCAAGTTCGTCCAGAGCAAGGTTTATTAAAAATGCGTAAAGCCTTAGGCTTATTTGCTAATGTACGCCCAACCTTTACATTTCCGTCGTTATTAGACAAATCACCTTTAAAAAAGGAGCGTATTGAAGGTACCGACTTGGTGTTTTTGCGTGAGTTAACAGGTGGTATTTATTTTGGAGAAAAAGGAAGACGTGATAACGGAAACACCGCCTTCGATAATTGTGTGTACACCAGAGCAGAAGTGGAACGCTTAGCCAAAAAAGGGTTTGAGTTAGCCATGAAACGTTCGAAAAAACTGTGTTGCGTCGATAAGGCTAACGTTTTAGAGACTTCACGTTTATGGCGTGAAACGGTTCAAGACATGGAAAAAGATTACCCAGAGGTGGAAGTGAGTTATGAGTTTGTAGATGCCGTGGCCATGCGCTTGGTACAATGGCCAAATAGTTATGACGTGTTAATTACCGAAAACCTATTTGGAGATATCTTAACGGATGAAGCCTCTGTAATTTCGGGTTCTATGGGGTTAATGCCTTCAGCTTCAATGGGAGCAGATATTGCTCTGTTTGAGCCTATTCATGGGTCGTACCCTCAGGCTACAGGGCTAAACATTGCCAATCCTATGGCAACCGTGCTATCTGCTGCGATGATGTTTGAAATGGCGTTCAATTTACCAGAAGAAGGCGAGGCGATTAGAACAGCTGTTAATAGAGCACTTGCTGAAGGTTATGTAACTGAGGATTTGGCAAACGGCGGCAAAGCTTATGGCACCAAAGAAGTAGGGGATTGGCTCGCCAAAAATATCTAGTACAGAATACATTGTTAAATTGATATTAAACGCCTGTTTTATATAAAATCAGGCGTTTTTTAATTTTAAAAATCTAAAAATATTCTATTTCAAAAAGAGAAATCATGTTGTTTTTACGCGCTCTGGTTTTATGAAATCGGTGTTACTTGGTAACTCGAAAAGTTCTAATTCAAAATAAGAGAGTGCAGCTATAAGATGATCAAAAATATCGGCCATAATATACTCGTAATTCGCCCAGCGTTTGTCACTACTAAACGCATAAATTTGTAACGGTATACCTTGGGTTGTAGGTTCTAATTGACGCACCATAAGCATCATATCTTTATTTATACCAGAATGGTGATTTAAATAGCTATCGATGTATTTTCTAAAGACTCCAAAGTTAGTTAGATTTCTACCGTTTATAAGTAATTCTTTATTCGCGTTAATATTGGTATTGTACGTTTTAATATCACTTTGACGGTTTTCTAAATAGTCTGTAATTAATTGAACTGCTTTAAGTTTTTCAACTTCATTATCCTTTAAAAATTTAATGCTATTTTGTTTTACAAACAAGGATCTCATAATACGTCTTCCATCAGAATCCGTCATCCCTCGCCAATTCTGAAAAGAATCGGAAATAAGAGCGTAAGTCGGTATCGTTGTTATCGTATTATCGAAATTTTGCACTTTAACGGTTGCTAAAGATATTTCGGTAACATAACCATTTGCCCCATATTTATCGAAAGTAATCCAATCGCCAATGCGAACCATATCGTTTATAGAGACTTGAATACTCGCTACAAAACCTAAAATGGTGTCTCTAAAAATTAAAATAATAATGGCCGACAGGGCTCCTAAACCGGTAAAGAATTTTACAAATGGAATGTCGGTAATTACAGCGAATGCAGAGATAGAACCTACGATCCAAGCAAAAATCATAAAGACTTGAATATAGCTATCTATGGGCTTGTCTTTTAAGTTAGGTAGGGATTTTAAATAATCTTTAACGGTATTTAATAGGCTTCTAACAATCCAAAGTGCCAAAACAATAGCAAAAACCTCTAAGGTTTTTCTAATAAAAGTTTGAAAAACAGGAAAGTCGAAAAAGATGATAGGAATATACTCTATAACGATTAATAAAGGAATAATATGCGCTATGTTTCGAGGCGCTTTATTAGAAATTAATATGTCGTCGAACCGTGTTTTAGATTTTGCAGCAATCTTTGAAAATAGTGCTCGAATAAGTCTTCTAAGAATGTAATCAAGAATAAAGACAACAATTAAAAGCACAATTAAAAGCGCCAACATATTTAAATATTTTGCAAGCGTGCTATGGGTGCCTATCTCAACTAGATAGTCATAAATAATTTTCTTGTAAAACTCCATGTGTTTTATTGGTTTAAATAATGTTTATCGACATAAAAGGTACCGAAAGGGATAATAGAAGCAAAAAGCACAATACCAAACTGTTTGTTATTCCAAGAAAAGTCTTTTTTGTAAAGAAAAGCCAAGACAATGTAAGCCATGAATAAAATACCATGTGGCATCCCCAAGAGTTTTACGTATTGCGCGTCGTTAGCCAAATATTTAATAGGTGTTGCTACAAACAATAACAGTAAGTACGAGATTCCCTCAAAAAAAGCGACCACTCTGAAAATATTAATATAAGAAAACATACCCGTTTATTTTATTACAAAAATAGAACAGAAATATCTAGAAAGAGAAGGTTTTCAAATTATTTTATAAGGCATTAAATATGATAAGACCGTAAATTGCAAAGCGCAATAATCTTAACGAACCAAACAGAACAACAGCCTTAAATGGGAACTTGATAATACCAGCCGCAATACAAGAAATTGAAAAGGGTAGTGGTAGCAAGGCACCGACAACTATTAAAAAACCACCCCATTTTTTAGAGTTTTTAAGTTGTTTATGCATTTTTAGCTCTAAATAGTCATGGACGTACGGTATTTTTGTAATGGCGCGTCCCATCCAATACGATAATAATCCACCACCATAAGATAGCAGTCCTAGAAGACTTAAATAAAACCAAGGACTATGCATTTTTCCTGCCCAGGCAATAAAAACTTCGGGCGGAATGAGTCCTAAAAGCGTTTCGGATACAAAAAAGAAAGATAATACTCCAATGGCTGGTAATATTTGGGTTAGTCGCGTTAAAGCATCATTAATATTGTAATAATGATTGATGGTATATAAAGCTATTACAGCTAAAATTATATAAGGTAAAGCCGATTTAACTGCCTTCCATACAAAGGTATAAAAACCAGTATAGGTATAGTATTGGTGCAGTAGTTGTAATTTCGATTTCCCTGATTTCGATTTATCTTTTGACTTCATATATTCACTTTAAAAGATATGCAAATATAAGTTTATAAATTTTACTTTTTTATCCCTTTAAATGGTTTAATTAAATTTTAACAGAAAACCAGAGATAGATTAGAGCTATTCAAGTAGAAAGAGCTCGTCTAATTCTGCTTTAAGCATATTAAACAAGCTCTTTTTTAAAGGACTATTTTCTAAAATAATTAACTGAAAATCAAGTAAGTTTTATGATTCACTGTCCATAAGTGCAAAAAACTTATTGATATTTGGTAAAATAACGATACGAGTTCTTCTATTTTTTGCCCGGTTCTCCTTGGTTTCATTGTCGGCGATTGGCATATAGCTGCTACGTCCTGAGGCAATTAGTTTCTCTGGAGCCACATTGTAGTTATTTTGTAATTTACGAACTACCGACGTGGCACGTAAAACACTTAAATCCCAGTTGTCAGCAATTTTTTCGGTGTTGATAGAACGCGGATCGGTGTGTCCTTCAACCATAACTTCAAGACTTGGCTCAGAATTAATAATGTTTGCTATTTTCTCTAAAATACCATCTGCTTTACCGCTCAATCTATAGCTAGCCGTATTAAAAAGCATTTTATCAGAAATCGAAATCATTACTACAGTTTCGTCGATATTAATTGCAATATCTTCGTCTTCGTTAAGCGTGTTATTGTCTATAGATTTTTGAAGCGTGTAAGATACTGCTAAATTCATAGAATCTTGAAGGGTGTTGGCTTGAGCTAAAACTGCGGGATCTACATTTTTAAGTGTTTCACGCATTTTTACTTTAGTGGCATTAGAAATAACAGCAACATCGCCAACGGCTTCAAATTTAACATCGTTTTCTTCGGTAAGTTGATTTATTTTAGAATTGTAGGTGTCTACACGGGCTTGAATTTGAGCAAATTTAGATTCTAATTCTTCATTTTCTACACGTGCTTTAGTTAGTGCACTTGTGATTTCACCATTTTCACGCTCAAGCGCTGTGTATTTCCTTTTTGAAACGCAGCTTGATAAAACGATAGCGGCTACAACTACAAGGGAAATGTTCTTCATATTCATAATATCTTTAAATTTATGGTTTAATGATATCTACGGCTGTAATAGGTTTTTGGATTTTTTAAGATGAGAAGATTTCTAATTAATCTGATAAAAGGGGTTAAATAGGAGTTTCTAATATTTCTATTTTACATAATATAAATTATAGTACAAATATAGTAATTTCTGTATAGCCGTTTTTCAGGCTATTTAAACATAATTGTAGATATAGTGCCTTTAGGTCTATATCGTCAACAATTATGTTAAAAGAAATTACGGCTAATTAACTTGTAGGTTTATTTGATAGCTATAATTCTATACTATGTAAAATATCCCAGTAAGTTCAGTACACTAAATAAACTTTAGTAATTGGGGTCATTAAACATTCGTGTTTTTATTAATCGTTTAATTTTAATATTCTGTACAATTGTTCAACTTTTTTAAAATACGCGATTCTCAAGAAACATCGTAACTACAAATTTGATACTATAATTAGTCGTTATGTAAAATTGCCGCCTACAAACGCTCGATTGTTTATTTAAAACATAATTGCTATTGCAATCATTTTTAAAACGCAATTATCCATCGCTTGCCAACGCCAAAATAAAAGCTAACCTTTTTTCTCTTATTAAAAATCGCGTATTCGACAAATCATCCACTGGATCATTGTATTTGTATAGCCTAAAATATGCACGCTCATTTCTCCTATTGTTTTACCAAAATTTTATGAGGCCAAGTTTAATATCGAGATTCTATTTTACATAATAAAATTCTAAAACATACCGAAATCATATCCCAAATTGGATAATCTAAAAGACATAGCTTGAGTACTAACATTAAATTTACTAGCTAATTTTTCTATTATATCATCACCATTTAAGTTTTTTGCTTCTTCTAGAATTAACGGTATTGGCATTAATAATGCTGCCGCAAATGCGTTCGCCTCTCTTTCTTTAAGGATTTCTCCTGTCGATGATTCTGAATTACGATACATTATACTTTTATTCTTATCTATGAATAAAGATTTGCTTTTAGAATGCAAAACAAAATGTCCTAATTCATGTGCAATGGTGAATCTTCTTCTTTTCTTGCTCTGATTTAAATTAAAAGCAATATAAGGCTTGTCATCTTTTATGACAAATAAACCTGACACATCGTCATTGAAATTTGAAGCTTCTACTCCTACTCCCAACTTCTTTGCTAACTTATTAACATTAATTGGAGACTTTAAAAGATCAAATTCCTTTAAAATGTTTACAGTTTTTTCTTCGATATAGTTAAAAATCATTTATTTAGATTCTTTATTATTTCTTCTATTGCCTTCTTGGAATCTTCATCCAAATCACTAATATTCTTTAAAATATCACTGTACTCGTTTGTAGAAATATGCTTTTCGACCTCGTTAAAAGTTGGTAGCAACTGTTGTAAATCAAAATTTAACACGGAAGAAATATCATATAATACGTGCAATGGTGGCTGATGCCTTCCTAATTCTATATTAGAAATTGAAGCTCTACTAATAAATATTTTTTTAGCTAAATCTTCTTGACTATAATTTAGCCTATGACGAGCTTCTTTTATTCTTAATCCTATAATCTTATATAGGGTTGAATTAAAATCTTTCATATAATACTTAACGTTTTGCAAATATAAATATTGTTTTGTTAATAAACAATGTTTGTTTAATAAACATATAAACTAAAAGCTTACTATATTGGCATAATTATTGTTTTTGATTTGGCTAATTCTAAAAAGAAAAAAATGGCTACAAACAAACCAGTCGGAGACAACGCAAGAAAAGGAGCAGTAAAACAGCGCTCACAAGTATTAAACCCTAAAACAAATCTTTATGTAAAACGAGATACACAAACAGGAAAGTTTATGGACGTAAAAACTTCTGGAGGGAAATTCAAAGGAGTTAGAAAAGAAAAATAATGGAAAAAGAAAGATTATTATATACCATAAATAGGTTTGACCACTATTTTGATAGTGTAAATAACAAGACAGCTGTATACATAGCTATTAACACTTTTGTTGTTGGTTCTCTTATTACTTCATATGTGACCTTAATAGATGATATTAGTTGTTATTCTGGAATATTTCAAGTTTTAATTTCAATTTCATTTCTGATTGGATTGACAACATTAATAATTTTAGTAAACGCAAGTATCCCGTTTTTTTCTAAAGATTCAAAATCATTGTATTATTTCGGTGGTATTGGAATGATGAAAAAAGATGAGTTTGAATTATGTTCAAAAACGCTCACAACAAAAAAAGAAATGAAAGATTTAAGAAATCAGGTGCATACTCTTTCTTCTGGTTTAACAACAAAATTCACCAAATTAAAATTAGCAGGTAGATTATTGATAATACAATTCGTCTTGTTAATCCCAATTTTTATAATAATAATTTTTAATAAATAAGAATATGAAAATATACAATGACTACCTCCAAATAATTAAAGACGCTGTTGAAAGTGATGCATCCAATCAAATTTATAAAGGATTAGGTTCTCCAATACATAGTAGGACAAATGAGCAATTTAAAGCAATATTAAACAGAGTTGAAAGTAAAGAAATAGCATCAGAGATGAAAATGTTTTCTGAAGGCTTAGGCAGACCAATTAATTATAATCAACAATTAGGACTTCATCCTAGTTTTGCTCATTTAAAAAACACTGACAACGTAGAAGAACATTATATTGTATCAGTATTTATTGATATTAAAGGAAGTACAAATCTTTTCAAAAAATTTAATAAAGAAACTAACTTTTTAATTACAAATGCAATTATCAAAGCAGGAATACATACGGCACTAATATTTGGAGGATATGTTCATAGACTACAAGGTGATGGTATGTTTTTATATTTCGGTGATGAAAATACAGAGCAGAAGAAAGCAGTTGAACTAGCATTACAAATGGTTAGTGTTTATACACATTTTGTAAAAAATGATCTTAAAGAATATTTAATGTCTCAAGGTATTGAAAATATTGGAGTAAGAACTGGGATTGATCTTGGAAAAAAGGAAGATGTATTATGGGGCAATTCTGGAATAGGTGAAATTAGTGAAGTTACAACTTGTAGTTTGCATACAAGCTTAGCCAGTAAAATGCAGTCCTCAGCTTTAAGAAATGGAGTTGTTGTTGGTCAATACGTAAAGGATGAAATTCTAGCTGATGATTATTTCAGTCTTGTTTGTAATCGTCCTGATAAAACCGAAAACGACAGATACATATATAGAATTGATGATAGAAATTTCTATTATAGTCAGTATGACTTTGATTGGGGAAAATATTTAAAAAAGCAGAGTTTTGTAGCAATTGACTCCAATGGAAATCCTGTTATAAAACTTCCTTCAAGTGTAAATACAATTTCAGCACTCAAACCTATTGCAGCAATTAATAAGCCATATTTTAATGAAGGAAAAAACAAAACTTGAAAGAGATATTGATAGGTTTTGTGAGGTTTATCCATCATTTAAATACTACAAAAATTATAATAAAAAGTTTTGCCATTTAATTGGCAATCTTGATGTATGCGATTTAGAAGGGAACTACTACTTTACATTTAGAATAAAGATTTATTTAAATAAAGATAAGTATCCTTACTCTATTCCTAGAATTCAAGAGATTACTAAACACATAAAACGTACAGATGAAAATCACATTGACGAGGAAGGATTTTGTTGCTTAGATATAGAACACATTCTTGAAAAAGAATCTAGAAAAGGAATCAACCTAACTACTTTCTATAAAAATAAGGTTTATCCTTTTTTTACAAATTATATTTTTAAGAAAGAAACTGGAGACTATGCCAACGGAGAATATGCACATTTTTTTGATGGAGTAATTCAGTATTATAAAGAAGAGTTAGAAATTGAAGATTTTAAGATAATTACTAATATTATCTATGCAGTGGCTTCTAATTCAATACCTAACCGCAACGAACTATGTTTATGTGGAAGTGAATTAAAAATTAAGCAATGCCATTTGATAAAGATTAATTCATTGAAGAGCTTATCAAAATCTAGATTGATTTCAGATTTGATTAATTTTGAAAAATTTGTAAATACAAACTACTCAAATCACTTTACTTCCAACAAGAAAAAAAGATTTCTTTAAAGTATGGTTTTTCAATTCCATTCCACACACATTAAGCTTCCCTCCTACGTCGTCGCATAAAAAGTGTTCCATTAACATTGCAGAAGAAACTTTTGGGAATAAATTTTTTAAAGAAACTGTAGTAACAACTTTCGCTTTTACCAAATCGAGGCACAAGATTCGTGAACACCTCTAAAACAATAAAAAAACGTTGAGCAAAGCTCAAGTTACATAACGCAAGTACATTATAGTACAATTTACAACAATTAGCGTAATAGCGCTTTTGGGCGATAGTAATTACGTCAAGCTAATTCTGACTTTGTTATCATAATTTTGGTTACGATGCGAACTCTAGTACAGTAATATAAAAGATGATGTTTTTCCTAATCCAACTTAATCACTTCACTCTTTAGAATCCAGTTTCCATTTTCTTGGACACTTTTTGTAATTGTTATTTTATTAGTTCCTGTTTTTTTAAAAACATCTACAAGTTTTAGGTTTTTATGTACTGCGGTATTAATCATTACCGGCTCTGTGAGTAAGGCGCCATTGGTGGCATTAAAAATATAGAGGCTCTTGCTTGTGGGTTTTATATCCCAAAAACCAATCTCGTCTGCACCATCGCCGTTAAGATCTTTAAGGTTTTCTAATTGCGATTGGTAAGCACCCTCAACTGTTATGGGTTTTAAATCTTTATTGCTAAACATAATCACACTATGGCATTCACCAACGCACTCTACACTCTCGCTGGTTTGAGATTCGCCATTTAAGCTGTTTTTTATTACTGGTGAAATTACCGTTGCATAATCTGAAAGCCCATCGCCATTAAAATCGCCATAGAGTTTTCTTGTATTTGCCATTATTATACTATCGTCTTCCGCACTCGGGAAAATGGGGGCATCCAAGTTTTCTGAATTTTCGTCAACGCCTTCTCGCGATATTTTAAAATTACCGTTTCTATTTATCACGGAAAGAAAAGATTTGTAATTGGCTTCTACACCATTATATTTTACTCGTTTTATAAAGGTTACCAAATAGTTTACACCCACTTTTGTGATTGTCATTTCATCATTTAAAATATCTTGAGTATAGTTCGGAAATTTTTGAAAAAGTATGTTCTTATGTTCTTGCACCTGCGCTCTTGTGCGTTCTTTGTCGTAATACGTAACTACTGGCATATAAAAATTGCTGAGATAAGGTGATTTTAACTGCGAATGCGCTGTATTCCAGTCTATCATAAACTCGCGGACTTCTTTTTCACCCTTAGGATTAATCTGATTGCAGCTAAATAATAATGCCATAAGTAGGCAGGACATCAGTGAAAGATACTTCATATATTTAATTCGGTTTTACCTGTAAATAAATTTACCATAAAGGTACATGTTTTTAATGAAATTATTAAACCATTTCAACCTTTAATCATTCAAAAAATGATACCTAATTTGTGCCGAATGCCACCTAATTTCGAGCCAACAACTAGTTTTATTTTATATCGAAATATTACCCTTCCCGTCTTAGAACCTCCAATGGCGAACTTTTTAAAACCGTTTGAATATTACTTAATCCAATGCCCAGAACCAATAGTGTAATTCCTGGTAAAAACACCACAAACGGAATAATTGAAGGTAAAAAAGGTTCTTTAAAGGCAAATAGGGCTAAACATAAACTGCTCACTAGAGCTAAAATAATACCAACTAAACTGCCTAGAAGTCCTAAAAACACGTATTCAAAGGCAGTAATTTGCAGAATCTGTTTATTTTTTGCACCAAGGGTTCTAAGCAATACACTTTCTTTAATACGTTGATATTTACTGGTTCTTACAGAGCCAATAAGTACAATAATTCCTGTTAGAATACTAAAAAACGCCATAAAATTGATAACCCACGACACCTTATCCAAAATATCTTCCACTAAGGTAAAAACTTGTCGTAAATCGATAATGGATACATTTGGAAATTTACCAACCAATTCGCGTTGTAGGCTTGCAGAGCTGGCCTCATCTGGCACTGTGGTTGTCAAGACATTAAACTGTGGAGCATCTTCTAAGACGCCTTTTGGAAATACAATAGTGAAATTGAGTTGTACTTGCGACCAATCTACCTGCCGGATGCTTCCCACCGTGGTCTCTAGCAATACACCTTGCACGTTAAAAACAACTTGATCGCCAACGGTAATATTAGCATCTGAGGCTAAATTATCGGCAACAGAAATCACCACGGGATCATTAGAATTTACAAAGGGAGTCCACTCCCCTTTCAATAAGGTTTCTGAAGCTGTAAGCGTATCGCGGTAGGTCGTTCTAAATTCATGATTTAAAAGCCAACGGCGGATTTGCCGTGTTGTATCTTGTCGAATATCGTTTACCAATCGTCCTTTAATGCTATGCATACGCATGGTAACCAAAGGAATATTATCTACCACCGGTAAGTCTTTCGCCGCAATACTTTGTGCGACTGCGCTACGTTGTTCTGGCTGAACGTCTAAAACGATAATATTCGCATTTTGAGTAGTCTGTCCGACTTCCGTTTTAGAAAGCAATATGTCTTTAGTAAAATATAAGGTACTAATTAAAAATGTTCCTAAACCAATGGCCACGATTAAAACCACTGTTTGATTGTTAGGCCTGAATAAGTTTAGTAAACTTTGGCGTGCTGTAAAACTCCAATGTTTCGGAAAAAAACGTTTAATAAGGGTAATAAAACCTAAAGAAACACCCGCTAAAAGTAAAAATGTGGTCACTGTAGCACTAACAAATACAATGGCATAAAGCACATTCTGTATTAACCAGAAAGAAAACAAAAAAAGAAATACTAAAATCACTCCAAATACTAAAAACCGTATTTTTAATGGTTCTTGAGAGGCTTTTTCGTCTACTCGTAACACGTCTAAAGGCGAAACATACCAAGTACGAAGCAATGGTAATACGGCAAATAAGACAGACATAAATAGACCTAAAAACACCCCTATTAAAATGGGTTGAATCGAGATAGAAATGTCGAGTGCAAACGGCAAAAAGTCTTTTAGAAGATATGGGAACAAGAGTTGCAATCCAATTCCAATAAAAGCTCCTATAAGACCGCCAAGTATACCTATACCAGCGATTTGAATTAGAAAAATAAGAAAGCTTTGAAGCCTTGAAGTCCCCAAACATTTTAAAACGGCAATGGCTTTTAATTTCTCTTTGATGTAAATATGTACCGAACTAGCAATGCCAATACAACCCAATAATAAAGCGATAAAGGCTGTTAAATTCAAGAATTTACCCACATTATCATAACGTCGCCCAAGCCGTTCGGTCGCGCTAATATGCGTTTTTAAGTCGGCGTTTTCAGCCTCTAAAAGGGGTTCTAATTTTCTTTCTAGCTGTTTTAAATTTAAAGTGTCTGCTGCCTTGTAAAAATATTGATATTCTTTTCTGCTTCCAAATTGCAACAAGCGTGTGGCTTCAACAAATCGATACGGTATAATAACAGGCGGTGCTACCGAACTGGAAATAGCCGAACTGCCGGGAATGGATTTTAATGCACCAGAAATAGGCAGGGTTAGTTCCCCAATTTTTATAGAATTTCCTGGTTTTACATTAAATTGAAGCATTAAAGTCGCATCAACTAAAGCTCCACCTAAGTCTTGGTAATTATCTGAAGAATAACTTGGTACGGTTTCTATCTTACCATAAAACGGAAAGTCGCCATGTAAACCACGAACCCGTACTAATTTAGTGCCTCCGTTTTTTGGAAAAACCACCATAGAGGCAAAATTAACTTCGTAGGCATTGGGCTTTAAAGAGTCAATTATAGCTTGGGCGTCTTCTGTAGGCTCTTGTCTAGAATCAATTATAAAATCTGCACCCATTAAGGTTTTAGATTGATTCTCGATATTTTCTTTTAAATTTGTGCTAAATAATTGAATAGATACCACTGCGGCAATACCAAGAATGATGGATGCCATAAATAATAACAGGCGTACTTTACTCGCTTTGGCATCGCGCCAAGCCATTTTAAATAGCCATGGTATTTGTAGGTTTTGTTTAAAATTGTAGTTTTTCACAGTACGCTAGTCGGTTGATTGGTTACTATTTTCCCACCTTTAAGTCTCAAAATTTGTTGTGTTCGATTAGCCAATTCCAGATCGTGTGTAATGATAACCAAAGTTGTTCCGTTTTCTTTGTTTAAATCGAATAATAGCTGAATGATCTTTTCACCAGTGTCATCGTCTAAGTTCCCGGTAGGTTCATCGGCAAACAAAATAGAGGGGGCATTAGCAAACGCACGAGCCACAGCCACGCGCTGTTGTTCGCCACCAGAGAGTTGCGACGGATAATGATGAACACGGTCTCCCAATCCCACTTTTTCTAATAAAGCCCTACTCTTTTTTGTCGCTTCTTTAGAGCCTTGCAATTCTAAAGGCACACTCACATTTTCAAGCGCAGTAAGGGTTGGTAATAATTGAAAATTCTGAAAAATAAAACCCACCTCCTGGTTTCGTAACTGGGCGCGTTGGTCTTCATTTAAACGGTTTAAATCTTGTCCGCACAATTCTACGCTTCCAGCATTTGGTTGGTCTAAGCCAGCACAAAGCCCTAATAAAGTGGTTTTTCCGCTTCCTGATGGCCCTACGATTGAAAAGGTTTGTCCTTTTTCAACATCAAAAGAAATGTCGTGTAAAACCGTTAATTGTTTATCACCACTCACATAGGTCTTTTCCAAACCAGTTATCTTTAATATCTTTGACATGTAAATTCTAATTTAAATAGCGACTTATGTCTCAGCACGAAAATAATCAATTGCAGCTTAATGCACCAACTAGAATAACCTTTAAACTCTTAAAGTTTTGTTATTTTATTACCATTTTTCTACTGGTTTCTTGCGGAGATTCTAAGGCTAAAAATACTGGAGAAACTGAGCAGTCTGCAACTCAAACTGCAGATACTCTGCCAACAGAAAATTCGAATAAAACGATTTTGTGTTTTGGCGATAGTATCACAGCAGGTTACGGTTTAGAGGATACCAATGATGCTTTTCCAGGCGTTTTGCAACAACGTATAGATTCTTTAAACTTAAACTACACTGTAATTAACTCGGGTGTTAGTGGTGAAACATCGGCAGGTGGTAAGAGTAGAATTGACTGGGTAATTAAACAAAAACCAGATGTTTTTCTTTTAGAACTTGGGGCTAATGATGGTTTACGTGGCGTCGCATTAACAGAAACACGATCGAATTTGCAAGCTATTATAGATGTTGTAAAATCTAAGAGTCCAGAAACTACTATTATACTTGCTGGTATGCAATTACCGCCCAATATGGGGCTCGAGTATACCAATTCGTTTAAACAGCTTTTTGCAGATCTTGCAAAACAGAATAATTTAGAATTTATTCCCTTTATTTTAAAAGATGTTGGTGGTGTAGATTCTTTAAATTTAGCCGATGGCATTCATCCAAATCCGGCCGGTCATAAAATAGTGGCAGATAATGTGTGGGAAGTCTTAAAGCCAATAATCCACTAGTTTTAAATCAAGCCATAATTTTGCTAACGACATCAAACTGGAATCTAATTGACTAAATAAATTACATGGATATTGGTACAATAAAATTGCTTTTTGATTTTGGTCTTTTTGTGCTTATTTGGATGGTTCAGCTCGTGGTTTATCCTAGTTTTTTGTACTATCAGAAAAATGATTTAATAAAATGGCATAAATGGTACACAAAAGGATTATCTGCCATTGTGATTCCGCTTATGATTGGACAACTTATCACCGCGATTACCCAACTTATTGAGCATATGGCTCTTGAAACTGTTGTAAGTCTGTTGTTAATTATTCTGGTTTGGATAGCTACTTTCACTCAATTTGTACCCATACACTATAAAATTACTAATAAGGAAGCAACAGACCAATTACTTAAGCAGCTGGTAAACAAAAATTGGTTGCGCACGCTATTATGGACCTTTATTTTAATTTGGAACTTATATTTTAACTGGAATTAGAAAAAAAATGAAAAAGCAAGATTATAACATACACATTATAGGTGCAGGAATTAGTGGATTAATAGCAGCAAAGGTTTTAGAAAATAAGGGATTTCATCCTATTGTTTTCGAAGCCAGCGATCGCGCAGGCGGAAGGCTTAAAACCGATATGGTTAACGGTTACCAATTAGATCACGGGTTTCAAGTGTTATTAACCGCCTACCCTAGTGCCCAAAAACACTTAGATTTTAAAGCTTTAGATTTACAAAAATTTCTACCAGGTGCCGCCATTTTTAGTAACGGAAATATCAAAACTATTGGCGATCCTTTACGAAATATATCACTATTGTTTCCAACCTTGTTTTCAGGTATTGGCTCCTTTTCAGATAAATTGAAAATACTTAAACTAAACGCACTTTTAAAGAAAACCACTCTAGATGACATTTTCGCTAAAGCGGAAAAACCAACGGCTCAGTATTTAAAAGATTTTGGTTTTTCTGAAGACATGATTTCCAAATTCTTTAAACCCTTTTTTAGTGGTATATTCTTAGAACCCCACTTGGAAACATCAAGCAGAATGTTTGAGTTTGTCTACAAAATGTTTGGAGAAGGTTTTGCAGCCTTACCAAAAGCTGGTATCGAGGCCATACCAAAGCAATTGAAAGCGAATTTAAGCAAAACGACATTTCATTTTAACACAGAAGTGAAGTCGGTCGAAGACCGAAAAACACGGCTTTTTGATGGTACCGAATTAGAAAGTGATTTTACAATTATTGCTACAGACGCGAGTAAATTAGTGGGAAAATTAAAGCATAAAGAATTACAATGGAAATCTTGCGACGCCCTATATTTTGAAACTGGACTTAGAACAATTAGCAAACCTCTTATTGGGTTAATAACCGATAAAGACGCATTAATTAATAATATTTTTTACCATAACAGCATTAAAACCGCATCAAAAGGTCACCAAGAGTTATTATCGGTTACCGTTGTTAAGGATCACGATTTATCTCCAGAAGCCTTAATAAAAAGGGTTCAGGAGAAATTAAAAGTCTATTGCGGAATAGATTCGGCGTCATTTTTAAAGCATTATTCCATATTGCGAGCTTTACCTAAGCTCGATCATTTAAAATATGACATGTTACCGTCTGAAACGTCTTTCACTCATCACGTTTTTCTTGCAGGGGATATTTTGTTGAATGGCTCACTTAATGCAGCCATGATTTCTGGAGAGCGGGCTGCTTTAAATCTGATAGATACTATAGAAAAGGAATTAAAACGAGCGTAATGAGATCTAATTATTGTGATTACTCAGGTTTAGCTTGAATTTGAAGGAGTCATAGTTTATTTCTGAAACTCATATCTTTTTAAAAGCTCTAACGACGTATAATCTAGTGTTTTTTGGAGCGTACTTTCTAGAACTATTGGAGGGGCAACACCAGCTTTTTCGGCTTGTAACCACCGCGATATACTAAGACACCATTTAGAACCGGCAACAAGACCTGGAAATTGCCATTGTGGAATTGGAGTGCTTAAGTCGTTACCTTTTGATTTCGTGTAAGCTAAAAACTCGGTGGTCATGATGGCGCAAACAACATGAGTGCCCGTATCATGAGATGCGGTACGACAATAGCCATCACGAAAATACCCTGTTGCAGGATGACTACAACAGGGCTGTAATGGGGTACCGAGTACATTTAATTCCTCCATTCTAAAATGCGGGTTCAGGTCTTCCTTTTAAACGGACTTCAATTTTTTTCTTTTTAACCGTTAAACGCTTCATTAAATCCATTATGCTAGAGTCTTTAGTTTTTTTATAAACTTCATTTAACTCCAATATTAAACGTTTTGCTTCTCTTGAAGCCACCACCCTGTCGCTAGTAGACATATGGCTCATTTTTGCGTTTTCAAATTCTATTGCTTTATTTATTAATTCCATGTATTATGTATGTTTTGTTACTTTTGATCTAAATTTAATTCAACAAAATCTATTATCAAAAATTATTCAATTGATTAACTTTATTTTAAGATTGATTTAAATGATAAGAAAGCAGGTAAAAGTGATGTAAAGTAGCGCTAAACGTCATAATTGATCACTTCTAGCTCATACTCTGAAACTTTTTTTTGAAAATCTTAATTTGATAAAATAATTAAACATTTACTACGAATATTTTATTAGTGCTGACTTGTTGTGAAATATTTTAAAGGTTTAAAAAAAATCCTGAAATATTATTATTCCAAAATACGCATAAAAACTATATTCGCGCCATGTGGATGTATTTGGGTTTATTAGCAGCGCTTTTTTTAGGTTTACACAATCTGTGCAAAAAACATGCCGTACAAGGTAATGAGGTTTTTCCTGTGCTTTTAGGCACGATTTCTAGTGGGTTTTTGTTTATTGCGACATTTTATGTGATTTCTGTATTTTATCCGGAATACGCCTTAGAAAATGGTTATAATTTTCAGAATATTTCTTGGCATACCCATGGTTTTATTTTTATTAAATCTGCTATCATGGCAGGTTCGTGGGTTTTAGCATATCAAGCTTTAAAGCACTTACCCATAACTATCGTTACTCCAATTCGCTCGGCCGGTCCATTCTTTACTTTTATTGGTGCCATGGTTATTTATAAGGAGAGTCCTAATTTGTATCAATGGATAGGGTTTTTCTTAATTATTTTTTCTGTGCTTTTATATTCCAGAATCGGAAAAAAAGAAGGTATTATTTTTAAACGTAATAAATGGATTTTTGCCATAATTGGGGCCACTTTTTTAGGTGCTTCAAGTGGTTTATACGATAAGTTTTTAATTCAGGATTTAACTTTAAATCCGCAAACCTTACAGTTTTGGTTTTGTTTTTATACCATTCTTATTTTACTAATCATATTAAGTATAACTTGGTTTCCTTATGCCGAAAAACGAAAGGCGTTTAAATTTCGTTGGTCTATTATAGCGGTTGGTGTCTTATTACAAGCAGCCGACTACTTTTACTTTAAAGCCCTACAAGATCCCGATGCCTTAATTATGCTGTTATCGGCTATAAAACGCAGTCAGATTTTAATTGCGGTTGTTATTGGTGGTTTGCTATTTAAAGAACAAAATAAGCGTAAAAAATTAGTTCCTTTAGCTGGCATTATGCTTGGTGTATTTTTGATTTTGTATTCCAATTGATTTTACAATTTAGCCAACTTGGTTATTTTTAATGACACTTCGCAGTCTCTAATCATACTTAAACGATTCACATGGCATTCTAATAAAATAAATTAGCTCTAAAAAGTATTTTATTCATATTAAAAAAGAATGAACATTCATTTTTTGCTATCTTTGTAAATCAATATTAGTATTATGGTAAAACTTCAAAAAAGTATCGATAAGCGCAATGCCCTGATAAAAGCCACCATAGAGTTGGTAAACAATAATGGTTTCCACGCCACACCCATGAGTAAAATCGCTAAAATGGCAAAGGTTTCACCCGCCACTATTTATTTATACTTTGAAAATAAACAAGATTTAGTAAATCAGACCTACATAGAAGTCAAAGCAAAATACACCAATTACGCTTTTGCAACCTATAATGAAACCTTAAGCGTTAAGGAAGGTTTTGAAACCATCTGGAAGCGTATTGCCGACTTTAAACTAAAAGACTGTGAAAACGCCCTGTTTTTAGCCCAATGTGATAACACGCCTATAATAGATGAAACTTGTAGACAAGAAGGCATTAAACACTTAAAACCCCTACTCGACCTTTGGGATCGCGGAAAAGAAGAGGGTATTATTAAACCTATTTCTAATTATATTTTATATGCTTATGCTATAAATCCCCTATCTTTTTTAATGATTTCACAAAATCGCAAAGTCTTTACTTTAAACAAAAAACATATTGAGGAAGCCTACCAATCGGCTTGGAATAGTATAAAAGTTTGTAAATAGCATGAAAAAAACAGCCATTATATTAGGAGCAACTGGTTTAACTGGAAATATTCTTCTTCATAAATTAATTGCAGATGATAGGTACGATCACATCAAATTATTTTCACGCTCAAAAATTAAAGGATTACCCCATAAAGTAAGTCAGTTTACAGGAAACCTTTTAAAACTAGACGCTTTTAAAGTAGATTTTACTGGTCACGAAGTGTATTGTTGTATTGGCACTACCGCCAAGAAAACCCCCGATAAAAATCGTTACAGACAAATAGATTACGGTATTCCAGTAACAGCGGCAAAACTTGCAAAAGAAAATAATATTCCTACTTTCTTGGTTATTTCAGCGATGGGAGCTCATTTAAAAAGCCTTGTGTTTTACAATAGAACCAAAGGAGAAATGGAACGTGATATTTTACAACAAAATATACCAAACACCTGTATTTTAAGACCTGCCTTAATTGGTGGTAAACGAAAAGAACGCAGATTACTAGAAAAAATGGGCTTGATTCTCTTTAAAGTTATTCAACCATTATTTATTGGTAACCTAAAACACTACAAGATAATTGATGCGGAAGACATCGCGCAAGCGATGATAAATTTAGCGAATACCAAAAACTGTAAGGGCATCATAATCCCTTCGAACGACATTAAAAAAATTGCAAATATTTAATACTTAAAATTAAAACAGATGGAATTATTAGACAAATTAAAGTGGCGATATGCCGCTAAAGCGATGAATGGTAAAAAAGTTGCAGACGATAAAATAGAACGTATTTTAGAAGCGGCACGTTTAGCACCAACATCTAGCGGATTGCAGCCTTTTGAAATTTTTGTAATTAAAAATCAAGCTATTAAAGAAAAAATTAAACCAGTGGCATGGAATCAATCTGTAATCACAGATTGCTCTCACCTACTCGTTTTTGCAGCTTGGGATACCTACACAGAAGAGCGCATAAATTATATGTTCGATTTAACAAACGAGATTCGTGGGTTTAAGAACGAAGGTTGGGAAAATTACCGCAAAATGTTACTTGATATGTATCCAAAGCAAGATGCCGAAGAAAATTTTAATCATGCGGCAAAACAAGCCTATATTGCATTGTCTCAAGCCATTATCGCTGCAGCTTTTGAGGGTGTAGATTCAACACCAATTGAAGGCTTTGATCCTGCTGCTGTAGATGAGATTTTAGGACTACGCGAAAAAGGATTACGCAGCGCTGTTTTGTTGCCTTTAGGCTACAGAAAAGAAGAAGACGATTGGTTAGTTAACCTGGTTAAGGTGAGAAAACCTATGGAAGATTTAGTGACTGTAGTTGAATAATTGATGCTGAATACAACATGATACTAAAACTTGAAAAAGGAGTTTATAATTGATTACGAAAAAGCCTGTAAGTAAACCGATTACAGGCTTTTTTGTTTTAAATAGGCCATTATTTTAGGACTTGAACTAAGCTGAAAAAATATTTTGGTAAAAAGAATTAAATATTTAAATAATTTCGTCGTTAAAACAACCTTTTTAGATCACTAGTGTCCGATTAAAAATATTATAATGCTGTCAATCCTTTTAAAATAAAGAACTTTGTACATTTTTTAAAATGTCACCTTGCTTATTTGAAATAATTATTAAGATTTAAAGGAGCTATTTTGTTAATTAAAGCACTTCTGTTTATCAGTTAGTTAGAATCAAGTCTTGGTTCTTATGTCTATTAGCGAAGCGGTCTTATGTCTTTTGTCGGACATTAATGTTTTTAAATCATAAAAATCTATTCACATTATCCTTGAAGCGTTATGGTTTTCAATTTAAAACAGGTATTAAGACATTAAATTAAAAGAAAGTTTAATACCATTAATTACCATTCCCGTGCCAATAATAGCAATTATTAATCCCATTATTTTTCCAATTACCGAGATAACGTTATTACCCACTATTTTAACAATAACATTACTCAATTTAAAGGTGTAGTATGATAAAATACTCATAAATCCGAATATTCCAATTACCAACATGATTTCTATGGTTTCCACTTTGGCCACAAAATTCATGGCTGTAACAATAGTTCCTGGACCCGCCAAAATTGGGATGGCTAAAGGAGAAACCGCAATGTCTTCATCAATATCAACGTTTTTTATTCTTTTAACAGTAGATGGTTTGGATTGTAACATTTCAAATCCAATAAAAAATATTAAGATACCTCCGGTGATTTTAAATGCCGGAATACTAATATTAAATAATTCAAAAATAAACTTTCCTAATAACACAAACACCGTCACAATTATAAAGGCAATAATGTTAGATCTTTTGTTTATATTATTCTTAACCTCTTTATTTAGACCTTGTGTTAAGGATACAAAAACAGTCATGTTTGATATGGGATTAGTTATAGCAAAAAATCCTGTAAATACTGTAATTGAAAAGGTGATTAGGTTATCCATTTATTGCAATATAATTGTTTTAAAATGCAAAATTACCTCTTTTATTTAAAGTAATTTATAATTTTAAAAATAGTTTTAATTGATTTCAATAAAACTGTTTTTTTACAAGCTTATATTTTTATAACTTAAAGGTTTCTAACTAGTAATTTCATTTTTTTGCTGATAAAGACAAATATTAACACTATTGATTTTTAAGAGTTTACTTCCAAATTATACTCTCTTTTGTTACTTCTGTAAAGGCATTGTAAATATGAGATAATCGCGCTTTTAAAAGTAGTTTTCTTCCTTCAGTACTTCTTGTAAATAGTAATTTACTTCTGCCCAAATAGGCTCTCCAATATTTTTGAAATACTAAAGCATTTTGTTTGTTATCACCAAATAACTCGGGTACTGGATAGAAATTCTCGATATCCAAACGTTTTCTAAACAGGTTGGTTTTTATAATTAAATATCTGGGAGATTCTAAAGGTTCTAGAAGATCGCTTAATGCTTTGGTAAACAATGTGTTTTCTAAGGCGTTGGCACCATTCAAGTTACAAACTACATATCCTTTTCCCTCTAAATGAGATCTTACAGTAATACCGTTTCTATTAGAAGTTATATAACCCAAGGCATCTAAAGTATCTAAAATGGCAAGCCCCATTTTTTTTATTTTTTTATAGAGATAGCCATAACGTATATAAAGTTTAAAAGCCTTATAAAATTTATATCCAAAAGTAACTAAAAACGCCACGATAAAAGCCTTTATGACATAAAAAACACCCTGCTGAAAAATAAGATTAAAACGAGTCGCAATGAATTCGATATTGAATAACACTACGGCAAAAAACAATTCTATTACAAAAAACCGTAGCGCATCAAAATAATAAATTTGCTTTTGCTTTTTAAAGGGTTTTGTTCCCTTGTGTAACCATTTAACTTCTTTAGTGAGTCTAGCGCCCTTCTCTATCGCCTTATCCCATTTTTGGGTAATTAAACTGCGGTTTGTGGCGCGTTTTATTGTATTGGTGTTTAAAGTTTGGAGGCTTTCTACAGGGATTTCTTCAGGGATGTTTAAACGCTCAAACCCATTGCAAATAAAGGGAATATTACTATTTGTAAGGCCTACAAAAGCTTCAAATCGTCGTTTTAAGGTATCTACTTCTTGGCTTCCATCTAAAGTTGTAGGGTCTAAACAGGCTAAATGCCAAATATTTCCTGTTTTATTAGGCGAATCTGCATCTTTTCGAATGGCTCTGCCTCGCATTTGATTAGAGGATACAAACGATCCTATAAAAGAGGCTAAAATTAAACTGTTAATCGACGGCGCATCCCAGCCTTCGCCCAACAGAGATTTAGTGCCTACCAAAACTTTAATATACCCCGCCTCAAATAGTTGAGTGAAGATACTTACTATAGACGATTTTGATGTACTTTTTGATTGAACCAATAAAAACGAAGTATCTATTTGTATGGGTGCAAATGAAAAATTTTCGAGAGTTTCAAGGGCTTCAAAAGCATTTAAAACAGATTGATGAATAATAACCATACTTCCTGTAAGTACAGCTAACTCTTCTGGTTTTTCACAAGATTGTCTTATAAATTGAAAAATGGGAAGCACCCCTATTTTATTGATGTCTTCTACTGTTTCAGCCTTAATATTTAAAAATTCTTTACGAATATAATCCGTAAGAATTACACATCTTAAAGCTTCTTTTAAGTTTTTCCGCTCTGCATTAACAATACTTACAATGCTTTTTAGTTTACTTGGGCTGTTGGATAGTGATTTATAGAGTCGGTTTTCGCCAATAAAATCGATGGTATTCCGTTCAAAAACATGCAGTCGTTTTAAGCGTTTTTCCAATTGAGAAAGATAATCCTCTTGACTCAATAATTGTTTGCGGTCTGAAACCAAAAGGTTTTGAAATAAAATACCCAACCACTTTAAATCAAGCTCAGGAAACTGAATCGTATCCTTTTTTCTGAAACCTAAAACCTTTAATTTTTCATGCTCAATTTTAAATCCACAAGCATTCAGAAAAATCAGTATCGCCGAAAAATATTCGGTATTGGCGTAAAGTTCATCTAAATGACTATTGGGATGATTATAAAAACGGTGTTCTTGTAAAAATGAAATAAAAGACTCATCTTCTAACAATGCATCTTTAAAATGGGCAATATTTCTTCTAAAATCAACAATAAAATCAATCGCTAAGGCTTCGGGTTTAGAGAAATACACAAAATCTTGATGCGGACACAGATCCCTTTCCCTCACCAAATCTGGCACTGCAATTTCGTCGTCAACCTCACCACAAAGGGTGAAATATTTTGAAACCTCTACACTAGTATTATCGTATGGCGGTGTTGCAGTAAGAGCCACAATGTAAAATTTACTATCGCGTTTTAATTCCATTAAACAAGTCCACCAAGCGTTTTTTAAATGGTGTGCCTCGTCTAAAACTAAAGTTTCAATTTTGTGCTTTTTAAAGAACTGAAAATACTCACTTTTATCTTCAAAAGTTTTATAAAAAGCATAGAGCGATTGGTAAGTAGAGAATGTAATATCGTTAGGTGTTCGTAAATCGAATGAATAAGCCCTAAAACTAGAGGCATTGGTGAAAAAATTTTGTAAGCGATTTTCCCATTGATTCCTAATGGTTAATGTTGGAGCAAGTACTAGCGTTTTTTTACCTACTTTTCTTATAATTTCTATGCCTAAAATGGTTTTTCCCGAGCCTGGAGGTGCGATAACATGAAAGTGATCATCTGAGATATGACTATCAAAATGTTTTAAAAGTTCTGATTGATAACTACGCCAGGGATAAATAAATTTTAAATCGTTTAAAGATGTGAGCAAAATGGATGGTGTTTAATACGCTGTTTTGTAGTGAACGAAAGTAATAAAATTGATGAAATTTACATTGTATTTTGTTCTGTTTTTATTGCGATATTTATACAATAAAAGCAATCAAATTATCAAATAAAGATCATTTGGTTAGAAATAATGAATTTTTATTAAAATTTATAAAAAAAACTACCATCACTCCCTTCGTGGAGTCTCATAAGTAATTTTTTTTAGTTATTTTCACAAAAGCATAATCCCAATCGAATAATATGAAAAAACTATTACAATTATTTATTCTCCTATTTTTATTTATAAGTACTTCTCTTTATGCACAAGCGGGGTTTGAGTCTAGATGGAATACAACTAATCTAAGTACTGGTTCTTCTGGAAATAATCAAATTACCATCCCAACTAATCCTGCTTTTACTTATAACTACACTGTAGATTGGGGAGACACGAATATAGATAGCAATGTAACGGGCAACATTACCCATACTTATACCACTCCAGGTATTTATACCATAACTATTACCGGTACTTTTCCCGCCATTTATTTTAACAATGATGGAGATCGTTTAAAAATTACAGAAATTTTAAGTTGGGGCACTACCATACAATGGCAAAGTATGGAAAATGCCTTTTATGGTTGCGAAAACTTAAATTTTGATGCGATTAATTCTCCAGATTTATCTCAAGTTACTTCTTTAAGAAATATGTTTAGAGGCTGTACCTCTTTTAATGGTATTCTAAACAATTGGGATGTGAGCACCATTACCGATATTTCTGGTCTTTTTGCTGAAGCAGGAATCTTTAACAGACCTTTAGAGAGTTGGAATACCATTAATGTGACTGATATGTCGTACACATTTCATCAAGCTAGACGCTTTAATGAACCTCTAGATAATTGGAACACCGCCTCTGTGACCACTTTAGAATACACATTTTCTGAAGCAAATGATTTCAATCAAAATATAAATAATTGGGATGTAAGCCAAGTTACCAATATGTATGGAGCCTTTAGGTATACTGGTAATTTTAATAATCCATTAAACAATTGGGTTGTAACTCAGGTTACAAATATGTCTAGCATGTTTCAAGGTTCTGGCTTCAATCAGCCCATAGCAAATTGGAACGTAAATAATGTGACCAACATGTCTGCCATGTTTAGAGAATCATTATTTAACCATCCTATTGAAATTTGGAATGTTTCATCAGTAACCAATATGCGTGAAATGTTTCACAGACACAGAACTTACAATCACCCTTTAAATAATTGGGATGTAAGCAATGTTACCAATATGGCAAGTATGTTTGATGGTTGGTTATGGGATGCTATCTATAATCAACCACTTAATAATTGGGATGTTAGTAAGGTTACCGATATGCGTAATATGTTTAGAGAAAATTCAGCTTTCAACCAAGATATAAGTTCTTGGGATGTAAGTAGTGTTACCAATATGTCGGGAATGTTTCAACAAACTCCTGTTTTCAATCAAGATATTAGCTCTTGGGTTGTTACTAATGTAACTAACATGGCTTATATGTTTAATCAAGCCACTGTATTTAACCAACCTCTAAATACTTGGAACGTTAGTAATGTGGTAAACATGTCTTATATGTTTGATCGCGCTTTGGCGTTTAACCAGCCGCTTAACACCTGGAATGTTAGTAATGTCACCAATATGCGTAACATGTTTAACGAAACCCCTGTATTTAATCAACCCCTTAACAATTGGGACACTACCAATGTTACAAATTTTAGCGCTATGTTTAATTCAGCGAGCAGTTTTGATCAAAACCTCGGAAACTTCAATATTAGCAATGCTAATAATATGATAAACATGCTTTCTAACTCAGGACTTTCACAAACTAATTATGACGATACATTAATCGGTTGGGCCACCCAAACCGTAAATAACAATATTACTTTAGGGGCAACTAATTTACAATATTGCGATGGTCGTTTTGCCAGACAACAACTAATAGACAGTAATAATTGGTCTTTTGCAGGAGATATTATAAATTGTTCTTTTGTGCTTTGTACCAATTTAGTTTCGCCTTTAAATGGTGACACCAATGTGCCTGCTAGTGCGAATCTGGTTTGGCAAACTACACCTAATGCCGCAGGATACCGTGTTACTGTAAGAATAATTAGAGGTGGTATAGAGTCCATTCCGTTTAACGATTTTGATGTTGGAAATAACACGGCTCTTAACCTAGAAACTCCCTTAGGTGCCGATCTTTTGGTAGCCGGAGATCAAGTTTTCGTTACCATTGTGCCTTATAATAGTAGTAATGAACCTGCAGTTAATTGTGTAGAGGAAAGTTTTACAGTTGTTGAGAGTTGGGTAAATAGTCCTGATGCCTTTAAATTTACCATAGATACCCGTAACCTTGATACAAACTCTAGTGCTGCAAATCAAATTAGGTTAGAGTTGTTATCTGGTTTAACATATAATTTCTCTGTCGATTGGGGAGACGATCAATTTAACAACAATGTGTCCAACCCCATTACGCATACTTACGCTGTACCTGGTATATATACCATCTCTATTATTGGTAATTATCCTGCACATTATTATGGATCTTCAAATAGAGATAATTTAAAATTAATTTCGATGGATCAATGGGGTACGCAAGTTTGGGAATCTATGGCAAATGCATTTTATTATTGTGAAAATATGGTGTATAACACAACTGATGTTCCAAACTTAGCCAATGTAACTAACATGTCTGGCATGTTTTCAAATTGTCTTTTATTTAACAACAATATAGATAATTGGGACGTAAGTAGTGTTACCAATATGTATAGAATGTTTATTGGTGCAAGACTATTTAATCAACCCCTAAATAGTTGGAATGTAAGTAACGTGACTAACATGTCTGACATGTTTTTAGCTGCTACTGCTTTTAATCAACCCTTAGACAATTGGAATACTGCAAATGTTACAGATATGTCGCGTATGTTTGAGAGTGCTTCTGTGTTTAATCAAAACATTAATAACTGGAATGTAAGTAATGTCACCAATATGGCAAGTATGTTTGACCGTGCTTTAGTTTACAATCAACCGCTAAATAATTGGGATGTTAGTAACGTAACCGATATGAGTAAAATGTTTACGGGTTTGATCTTAAGTATGGCTTTTAATCAACCAATTGGTATGTGGGATGTTAGTAACGTGACCGATATGAGTGAAATGTTTAAAAGCTCTACAAGTTTTAATCAGCCTCTAAACACATGGAATACTGCCAATGTAACCACCATGAATAGTATGTTTGAAGATGCAGATAGCTTTAATCAACCTTTAAATAATTGGGACGTATCATCTGTAACCAACATGGGAAGAATGTTTCAAGCCGCTTCGGTATTTAATCAAAACATAAATTCTTGGAATGTCACAAACGTTATATTTATGCAAAGCATGTTCTTTAATGCTACGGCCTTTAATGAGCCATTAAATAATTGGGATGTAAACTCAGTAGTAAATATGTCTAGAATGTTCAGAAGGGCCTCTAGTTTCAATCAACCTTTAAATTCTTGGAATGTGAGTGCCGTAGCCAATATGTCCTCAATGTTTGAAGATGCCATAGCTTTTAATCAACCCCTAGATAATTGGGATGTGTCTTCTGTAACACTAATGGAGTCCATGTTTGAAGGTGCAACGGTATTTAATCAAAATATAAACGCTTGGAATGTTGGTGTGGTGACCCAAATGGAAGCCCTGTTTAAAGAGGCTGTGGCTTATAACCAGCCTTTAAACAATTGGAATACCAGAGAAGCTTTAACCATGCAAGAAATGTTTAGAGGTGCTACAGCCTTTAATCAACCTATAGATTCTTGGGATGTGTCTTACGTGACCAATATGGAAGAGATGTTTAGAAATGCAACCGTTTTTAATCAAACTATGAATTCTTGGAATGTGGCTTCGGTTACCACCATGCGCAGCATGTTTGAAGAGGCCTTAGCCTTTAATGCTGCTATTGGTAATTGGAACGTAAGAGCTGTAACAACCATGCAAAATATGTTCTCTGGTGCGACTAATTTTAATCAGAATATTAATAATTGGCGCGTTTTTAATGTAGAGAATATGAATTATATGTTTAGAAATGCTACGGCCTTTAATCAACCCTTAAACCAGTGGAGTTTTGGCGCAGTAAGCATGAATTCTATGCTTTTTACTGCCTCTGCCTTTAACCAATATCTTGGGGATTGGGATATATCTGGTGTAAGTGATATGACAGATATGTTAGACAGAACTGCAATTACAAGAGAAAATTACGACAATACTCTTATAGCTTGGTCTCAACAAGCCCTTACACCAAATATTACACTTGGCGCCGAGGGTTTACTGTATTGCGATGCTTTAGAAGAAAGGCAAACCATGATTGATAATTTTGGATGGACAATCGCAGATGATATTTTAGATTGTCCGTTGCCAACATGCACCCAATTAGTCTCGCCTTTAAACGGAGCAACCAACGTACCTGTAAACACCAATTTAACTTGGGATCCTACCTTATTTGCTCGTGGTTACAGATTAACGGTAGGCACAAGTCCTGGCGGAAACGATATTGTAGATAATGAAGTGGTTAATGATACTAGTTACGAATTTACATCAGACTTCACTGGCGGTGAAACCGTATATGTTACCCTTATTCCTTTTAACGATACTGGTAATGCCATAGGTCCTTGTGTTGAAGAAAGTTTTAGCATTTCAACCGATGCTGCTACGGTACCAAATTGCACTACGCTTACTGCGCCTGTTAATAATGCTACCAATGTAACAGTGGGCACCAATTTATCTTGGCAACCCATTGCAGATGCAGACGGATACCAACTTAGCATAGGAACAAGTGCTGGTGCTACTGATATTTTACCTAACACAAACGTGGGTAACGTAACTATATTCGATTTACCAACAGATTTACCAGAAGACACCGATATATTTGTGAGTATTATACCTTTTAATGATCAAGGTTTAGCAACAGCATGTGCGTCAGAGCGTTTTACCACAGAATTAATACCTGCGCCTCCTGTTTGTACAAACCTAACCAACCCTTTAAACGGGGGCGTTAACGTACCTTTAGACACTAATATTAGTTGGAGTGCTGTACCTAATGCAACCGGATATCTTGTTATTGTAGGAACTACACAAGGAGGTAATGAAATAGTTAATAATGTAGATGTAAATAATAATACAAGCTATGTTATTCCTACTAACCTGCAACCCAATCGAACCTACTATGTAACCATAATACCGTATAACGCTATTGGTGATGCTATGGGTTGTGCCGAAGAAAGCTTTAGAACAGGAACAAGTCTTATAAACGCTGTACCTGCATGTACCTCATTAACTATGCCTTTAAATAACGCAACTAATGTAGCAGTTGGTACAAATATTGAATGGAATGCTGTAGCAAATACAACAGGTTATAATTTAACTATTGGCACAACTTCTGGAGGAGATGATATTTTGCCATTAACCGATTTGGGAAATGCTACGACTTATAATTTGGTAAGCGATTTACCAGAGGCCACAACAATATTTGTAACGATTACTCCTTACAATGCTATTGGAGATGCGGTAAGTTGTACTGAAGAAAGTTTTACTACAGAAACCTTAGCAACCGCTCCAAATTGTACCACATTAATAAGCCCTTTAAATAATGCCACAAATGTTAGTGTAAGTACTAATTTAACTTGGACTGCCATTACCAATGCAGACGGTTACAGAATTTCTATCGGCACAACTTCTGGCGGAATAGAACTGGTAGATAATGAGGTTTTAGGAAATGTTACGAGTTACAATCCAATAAATGATTTTCCAGAAAACACCACTATTTATGTTCGTATTACTCCGTTTAATGCGTTTGGAGATGCAGTAAATTGTTCCGAAGAAAGTTTTACTACAGAAACTTTAGCAACCGTTCCAAATTGTACCACATTAACAAGTCCTTTAAATAATGCCACAAATGTTAGTGTAAGTACTAATTTAACTTGGACTGCCATTACCAATGCAGACGGATACAGAATTTCTATCGGCACAACTGTTGGCGGAATAGATTTGGTAGATAACGAAGTTTTAGGAAATGTTACGAGTTACAATCCAATAAATGATTTTCCAGAAAACACCACCATTTATGTTCGTATTACTCCGTTTAATGCGGTTGGAGATGCAGTAAATTGTTCCGAAGAAAGTTTTACAACAGAAACTTTAGCAACCGTTCCAAATTGCACCACATTAACAAGTCCTTTAAATAATGCCACAAATGTTAGTGTAAGTACTAATTTAACTTGGACTGCCATTACCAATGCAGACGGATACAGAATTTCTATCGGCACAACTGCTGGCGGAATAGAACTGGTAGATAATGAGGTTTTAGGAAATGTTACGAGTTACAATCCAATAAATGATTTTCCAGAAAACACCACTATTTATGTTCGAATTACTCCGTTTAATGCGGTTGGAGATGCAGTAAATTGTTCCGAAGAAAGTTTTACTACAGAAACTCTAGCAACCGCTCCAAATTGTACCACATTAACAAGTCCTTTAAATAATGCCACAAATGTTGCTGTCTCCACCAATATAACATGGAATGCGGTGGCTGATGCAGACGGTTATAGAATTTCCATAGGCACCACAGCTGGTGGCTCAGAATTGGTAAGTGATGAAGTTTTAGGAAACGTTACCAGTTACAATTTAACAAACAATTTACCAGAAAACACTACTATTTATGTGCGTGTGATTCCGTTTAATTCTATTGGCGATGCTATTAATTGTGCTGAAACATCCTTCACTACAGAAACCTTAATTCCTGAGTGTACAACGCTTACATATCCTTTAAATAACGATACAGATATTCCAATTGATACAGATTTATCTTGGAACACTGTTGACAATGCTACAGGTTATAGATTGAGCATTGGCACAACAGTAAACGGAACAGATATTTTAAACAATGAAGATGTAGGCTTAGCAACATCTTACAATGGTCTAGATAACTTCGCCTTCGACTCTATAATTTATGTTTCGGTAACACCTTATAATAATCAAGGTGACGCACTTAATTGTGATTTTACATCTTTTACTACAGAAACTGAGCCTTTACTTGAATCCAAATATGGCTTATCCCCTAATGGTGATGGTATAAACGATTTTTGGGAAATAAGAGGTATAGAAAACAGTCCGCAAAACACTGTTAATATTTACAACAGGTGGGGCGATTTGGTCTTTACAATTTCTAATTATAACAATCAAGATAGAGTATTTAGAGGTACGGCTAACAAACTAACCAAGCTTGGTGCTGGACAACTACCAAACGGTACCTATTTTTTTGATATTAAAGTTCAAGGTACTCATAACTTAAAAAAATTAAGAGGTTTTATTGTCCTCAAGCGCTAATCATATGAATAAAAAAAACTACCCCGTTTACATAGCCATATTGCTAGTAATTTCAATGTTTAAAGTAAAAACCAGTTTTGCTCAACAAACTCCGACATTTTCAGAATACAATTACAATCCTTTTATTATAAATTCTGCCTATACAGGTTTAACTGAAAACACAGAATTATCGCTAAGTAATTCAGGGCATTTCAATCAGTTTGAAGGCAGTCCTAAATCTTTTTCATTTAGTGGTCATGGGTCGTTTCGCAACCCCAAAATGGGAGTTGGTGCGGGTATTATAAGAGATGAAATTGGGGTTACCACCTCAACCCAATTTTTTGCTGCTTATTCTTATAAAATATTTTTTGATTTTGAAAGCGACCGTCCTGCTTGGCAAGTTTATAATCCAGGAGTGCTTTCCTTTGGGATAACTGCTGGAGTTCAACAATATCAAGATAATTTACTAGAATTAGGCATTTTAGACGATCCTAATTTTTCTGAAAATATTTCGACAACAATACCTACCATCGGACTTAGTTTTCTTTTCAATCACGCTGCATTTTATGTTGGCGTGTCTGCACCTAATGTGTTAGGTGATGCTTTAGCTTCAGAAGACATTGCTTACCTTAAAAATCCCATTTATGGGTATTTTGGATATCGCTTTTTTAATAATCGTTTTAGAGAGCTTATTATAAAACCAAATGTTTTATTAAAGTATGAGGACGGGGCACCTCTACAAGCAGATATAAATGTAGCCGTGAGTTTTAAAAACAAATTTGAAATTGGAACGGGTTACAGAACAAGCTCTTCAGTTAATTTTTTAGCAGGTCTTTATCTTTTTGATCATGTGCGTATTATCTATAATTACAATGTAACGAATAAGGACTCGCCTTTAGGAAATACGCACGGTTTTATTTTAAGTTATCAATTTGGAAGTGGATATCGTGTCAATTAAAACCTTTGAAGCCTTATCGATTCACTACTTTATAATCAATACGCATTATTATTCTGGATTCAATTGCGAACGCTTAAAGATTAGTCGTTTCTCCTCTAAGCTTCTCAAAAAAAATTAACTATAATAAACACTTTATCTGTTTTAAAACAATGGAAAAACAAAACTGTAGATGTAAAACAAATTAACACAAAATTAAAAGATTTAATAATTTAATTTTTTAACTTTGAAATATGTTTCAAATTACCCGAAAAATAACAGCTTTTTTTATGGCTTTTGTAGTGCTTATCTCTACAATGTCTTTTGCTGTTAATTTACATTTTTGCGGAGGTAATTTAGTTGAAACAGCATTATTTTCTAAAGCCGAGGGTTGCGGCATGGAAATGCAAAACCCTTCCACCGATGGTTGTTCTATAACTAAAGCCAATTGTTGTAACGACGAACAATTGGTTATAAATGGTCAAGATGAATTAAAACTAAGAATTGACACGCTTTCTTTTGAGAATCAAGTGTTTTTAGCTTCATATATTTACACTTATATTAATGGTTTTGAAGCTTTAGATAAAAATCTTTCTTCATTTGAAGCATACAGACCACCACTCGTTATCAGGCAAATCTACAAGCTTGACGAGACTTACTTAATTTGATTTTTTAGTAATTAGTTGTAGTGCAATTTTTTTTGCATTAGGACTTTTCTGTGTTTGATTTCATTTATAACGATTTCATAACACGCTGTACTCAATACCCTGTACTTAATACTCTATACTTAATACTTAGTACCCTGTACTTAATACTCTATACTTAACACCCTGTACTAATTACTTAAATCCCATTCTATGCTCAATAAAAGCATCAAATTTTTTATAGAAAATAAGCTCTTGGCTGTTTTGCTACTCGTTCTCTTTATAGGTTGGGGCACTATAAACGCGCCTTTTAATTGGAATTTAGGAATTTTTCCAAGTCATCCTGTAGCAGTCGATGCCATTCCAGATATTGGTGAAAACCAACAAATCGTGTTCACATCATGGGAAGGACGATCGCCTCAAGATATTGAAGACCAAATTACCTATCCCCTAACCACTTCATTACTCGGTATTCCTGGTGTAAAAACCATCAGAAGTTCTTCGATGTTTGGCGTATCTAGTATCTATATTATTTTTGAAGAAGATATCGAGTTTTATTGGAGCAGAAGTCGGATTCTCGAGAAACTAAACTCCTTATCTAGCGGTTTATTACCCGATGGTGTTAATCCTACACTAGGTCCCGATGCTACGGGATTAGGGCAAATATTCTGGTACACCCTTGAGGGCCGGGATAAAAACGGAAAAGTAACTGGTGGTTGGGATTTACACGAATTAAGGAGTATTCAAGACTATTACGTAAAGTATGCTTTATCTTCCGCGAGCGGCGTTTCTGAAGTCGCCTCCATTGGTGGTTACGTGCAGGAATATCAGGTCGATGTCAATCCAGAACTCATGCGCCAATACGATATTGGGTTACATCAAGTAGTAAAAGCTGTTAAGGAGAGTAATAAAGATATTGGGGCACAAACCTTAGAAATAAATCAGGTTGAATATTTGGTGCGTGGTTTGGGTTATATAAAGTCTATTTCAGACCTTGAAAATGCGGTGGTATCCTCTAAGAATTACACATCGATTCGCATTAAAGATATTGCTAAAGTATCCTTAGGCCCTGCCGCACGAAGAGGCATTTTGGATAAAGAAGGTGCTGAAGTTGTTGGCGGTGTTGTGGTGTCTCGCTATGGCGCAAACCCTATGGAGGTTATCAATAATGTTAAAGACAAAATTAACCAGTTAAGTGCAGGTTTACCCTCTAAAGTTCTGGCAGACGGCAGTACTTCGCAGGTCACTATTGTTCCTTTTTACGACAGAACAGAGCTTATTCAAGAAACCATAGGCACACTTAATGAAGCCTTAACACTACAAATTTTAATTACCGTTTTGGTTATTATCGTTATGGTTTTTAATCTTCGTGCTTCAGTTTTAATTTCGGGATTACTACCAGTTGCCGTTTTAACGGTATTTATTGCCATGAAACTGTTTGATGTCGATGCCAATATTGTCGCCCTTTCAGGAATCGCCATTGCTATTGGTACCATGGTGGATGTTGGTGTTATACTTTCTGAAAATATTATTCGTCATTTAGACGAGGAAAGTGAAAATGTCATTCCTACAGAGCGTCTTACGAGCGACGAGGAACGTGAGTTCAGCGAAGCTAAATCTCATAATGAGATTCTTCAAGCTGTTCAGAAAGACAAACGTTCAATAAATCAAATTGTTTATAATGCCACCTCAGAAGTTTCTGGTGCCATACTCACGGCGGTATTAACAACCATTATTAGTTTTATTCCGGTTTTTACTATGATAGGCTCTGAAGGTAAATTATTCAGACCTCTAGCCTTCACAAAAACCTTCGCTTTAATAGCTTCTATAGTGGTAGCCTTATTTTTAATTCCGCCATTCGCCGCGTTTTTATTCCGAAGAAAACCTACTAGGAAACACGTCGCTTTAATTATTAATCTCGCTTTAATTATTGCTGGAATTACTGGCGTGATTTACGGTTATTGGTTGGGTATTATTTTAATAGCTTATGGGATAGTAAACCTTCATAAATTATTTAATTTTTTACCTTTAGAAAACCTAGCTTTCGGAAAGACACTATTAGCAAAGGCAAATGGTTTGATTTCGGTAGTGGCCATAGTCTTTCTATTGGCAGAATATTGGAGACCTCTAGGCGTCGATAAAAGTATTTTTTGGAATCTCGTTTTTGTAGGTGTTATTTGCTTTGGCTTGTTGAGTGTTTTTACGATATTTAGAAGGTATTACACTCGTATTTTACGATGGTGTTTAGATAACAAATTATTATTTTTATCTGTTCCTTTAGCTCTTGTTATTGCAGGTTTTTTCATCATGAAAAACACAGGAAAAGAATTTATGCCGTCATTAAACGAAGGTTCTTTTCTTTTAATGCCCACCTCTATGCCGCACTCTGGAATAGAAGAAAATAAACGCGTTTTACAGCAGTTGGATATGGCCGTGGCCAGTATTCCAGAAATTGAATCTGTCGTGGGTAAAGCTGGTAGAACCGAATCGGCTTTAGATCCCGCGCCACTTTCTATGTATGAAAACATTATTCAGTATAAACCTGAATATATGCTAAATGACAATGGTGAACGTCAACGTTATAAAGTCAATGATGATGGTTTGTTTGAATTAAAAACGAATGTCATTCCGACAGAGCGAGGAACGAGCAATGAGCAATCTCATCAAGAGATTCTTAAAGATGATCAGAATGATGAAGCAACACGTTACATTGCTTCTGGAAATTCTGTTAAAAGGTCTCAACTAATTGAAGACAAAAACGGCGAATTCTACCGCAACTGGCGACCAGAAATTAAATCGCCAGATGATATTTGGAACGAAATTGTACGTGTTACCAAATTACCAGGCGTAACATCGGCTCCAAAACTACAACCTATTGAAACCCGTTTGGTGATGCTTCAAACCGGCATGCGAGCACCAATGGGAATTAAGGTAAAGGGTCAAGATTTAAAACAAATTGAAGCCTTTGGCGTACAATTAGAAACGATTATTAAAGAAGCCGAAGGCGTTAAAAAAGAAGCCGTTTTTGCAGACCGCATCGTAGGTAAACCGTATATGTTAATTGATATTAATAGGGCTAACATTGCGAGATATGGGGTTTCTATACAAGACGTACAAGATATATTACAGGTGGCCGTTGGTGGCATGGTACTAACCCAAACTGTTGAAGGCAGAGAGCGCTATGGTGTTCGTGTACGTTATCCGCGAGAATTACGTGCTAATCCATCCGATTTAGAGCAAATTTACATACCCAGCGCTACTGGTAACCCTGTTCCATTAAGTAAACTTGCCGCTATTCGTTATGAGCAAGGGCCTCAAGTAATAAAAAGTGAAGACACCTTTTTAGTCGGTTATGTACTATTTGATAAATTAGACGGTTTTGCAGAAGTTACGGTGGTCGAAAATGCACAAGCTTTAATTCAACAAAAAATTGATTCTGGGGAAATAATCGTTCCAAAAGGTATCAATTACCAATTTACTGGAACCTACGAAAATCAACTGCGAGCCGAGAAAACCTTATCGGTTGTTGTGCCTTTAGCTTTAGCCATTATTTTTATAATCCTGTACTTTCAATTTCGCTCGGTAACCACATCTTTAATGGTGTTTACCGGCATTGCAGTGGCTTTTGCTGGAGGATTTATCATGATTTGGCTCTATGGTCAGGATTGGTTTTTAAATTTTAATTTCTTTGGCGAAAATATGCGCGACTTGTTCCAAATGCATCCTATTAATTTAAGTGTTGCCGTTTGGGTTGGGTTTATTGCACTTTTCGGAATTGCTACCGATGATGGTGTGGTTATGGCCACCTATTTAACCCAAACTTTCGAAAAAAACACACCAGAAAACAGAAGCGAAATTAGAGCATCTATTGTCGAAGCCGGAGAAAAACGAATCAGACCCTGTTTAATGACTACAGCAACCACCATTTTAGCTTTATTACCAATTTTAACCTCCACAGGTCGAGGAAGTGATATCATGATTCCTATGGCAATCCCGAGTTTTGGAGGCATGCTAATTGCGCTGATTACGTTGTTTGTAGTGCCCGTTTTGTATAGCTGGAGAGCGGAGTTGGTTATATATAGAATAAAGAAAAAAGAGAATAGAGAATAGACTAAAATAATCTACAATGAGAAACCTTAATTTACAAATTATCCGAAAAGCTGTCTTAATTCTTTGTTCTTTATTCTTTGTTCTTTCATCTCAAAGTCAAGAACTAGAAACACTAATAAATGAAGCGCTTGCAAACAGTCCTGAAATCCAAAAATTCGATTTAAAATATAAAATTGCTTCCGAAAAGGTAAACGAAGTCAATAGCTTACCAAACACCGAATTTAACTTGGGAGTTATGGCTGTAAAACCTGAAATGGACATGCCTATGGAACGTTTTCGAGTTTCTGTCATGCAAATGCTACCTTGGTTTGGTACCATAACAGCTAGAGAGAATTATGTCACATCTATGGCTGATGCGCAATATATAGACATCACCATCGCAAAACGAAAATTGGCACTTTCTGTGGCGCAATTCTATTATCAACTTTACGAAATAAGTGCGAAGCAAAAGGTTTTAGATAAAAATATTTCACTCTTACAATCCTATGAGCAGCTAGCGCTCACTTCGGTGGAGGTAGGCAAAGCATCAGCCGTAGATGTCTTACGATTACAGATTAGACAAAACGAATTGCTGCAAGAAAAAGACGTATTAATTCAACAATATAAAGGCATACAAGCAGCTCTAAATAGTGCCATGAATCGAGACTACAATAAAGAGGTATTTGTGGTGTCTTCACTAGAAATACCTGAAAATGATAATTTCTTTAGTTTTGATAGCCTTTCCGTAAACCCAGAATTACTTAAATATGATAAATTATATCAATCTGTGGAACAATCCGAATTGTTAAACCAAAAAGAAAGTGCACCCATGATAGGTATTGGTGTGGAATATATTAATCAAGATAATAGTCCCATGATAACCAGTTCGTATAAAGATATGGTCATGCCTATGTTATCGGTCTCTATACCCATTTTTAATAAAAAGTACCGTTCGCAAAGCAAGCAAAATGAATTTCGAAAACTGGAAATTCAATCTCAAAAAGAACACCGTTTAAATACACTAGAAGCGGAATTATCTAAAGCGATCTCAAATCGAAATCAGTCGAGAATTAAATTTATCACGCAACAGAAAAACCTAAAGCAAGCTAAAGATGCTGAAACTATTTTAATTAAAAGATATGAGACTGGAACGATTGATTTTAATGCTATTTTAGATATTCAGGAGTTACAGTTAAAATTTGAAATGAATCAAGTGGAATCGCTTAAAAATTATTATGCTAAAACTGCGATTATCAATTATTTAACCAATTGATTTTCGTATTTTAAGGTTGAGCAGTCCTAATAGGTTTTTGAAATCTGTTAGATCTAAACTAAATTATTAACATTAAAAACAAAGTATTATGACCTATTATTTTAACAAAACAGTAAAAGGAAATTTTAATGACACCATAGAAAAGGTAACAGAAGCACTTAAAACAGAAGGTTTTGGTGTTTTAACCGAAATTGATATTAAAGCAACACTCAAAAATAAACTAGATGTTAATTTTAATGACTACAAAATTCTGGGTGCATGCCAACCATCGTATGCGCACAAAGCCTTGTTGACAGAAAATAAGATTGGCACCATGTTGCCTTGTAATGTGATTGTTCAGAAATTAGATTCTGGAGATATTGAAGTATCAGCAGTAAATCCTATGGCTTCTATGCAAGCTGTAGATAACGCTGATTTAAAAGTGATTGCCGAGGAAATTACAAATAAATTAAAATCGGTTATTGATAAGTTGTAATGAACAGACCTCACAGGTTTCAAAAACCTGTTAGGTCTAAACCATTAAATAATAATAAAATGAAACATCAACCTTTTGAACCTGGACATTTTTTCCACCTATACAATAGGGGGAATAATAATGAAAACATTTTTTTAGAACAAGAAAATTACAGGTATTTCTTGGTCTTGATGAAAAAATATATAGTTACAGTAGCTAATGTTTATAGCTATTGCTTACTCCCAAATCATTTTCATATTATTATAAAATTCAAAGAAGAATCGCAACTAGAAGCAGATATTAAGAATAAGAAAAACAGTTTACACCAAGCCATTTCGAATATGATGAATGCCTATACTAAAGCCATTAATAAAAGGTATAATAGAAGAGGGAGCTTGTTTCAGGAGCATTTGAAGCGCGTAAAAATTACAGAAGAAAATTATTTAAGAAACCTTGGTGTATATGTAAATACAAATGCTACCCATCATCAAATTGAAGATTATAAAACATATCCACATTCATCTTATAGTGCTTTGATAAGCCATCAAGAAACATTGATAAAACGGGATGAAGTTATAGAACTGTTTAGCGATGTGGATAATTTTAAACATGTATTGCATTGCAAAAAACTAGATATTGAAAAAATACAGGAATTAATTTTAGAATAAAAAAAAAGAATCCAGACCTAACAGGTTTCAAAAACCTGTTAGGTCTAAGGTACAAGAAAAATGACACGTACGCTAATTATAAAAAACATGGTTTGTAACCGTTGTAAAACAATTGTTAAACAGTTGTTAGACAATGAAAACTTCGAGGTTATATCTCTAGAGTTGGGTAAAGCTGTTGTTAATAAGGCTGAAAAAAACGACTATACTAAGCTGGAAAAACGTTTAAATAAAGAAGGTTTTGAACTGATTAAGACTTCTTCTGAATTTTTAGTCGAACAAATTAAAATTCGACTCATAGAAAATATAAATAAATCGAACACTGAACTTATGCCGTCTCAATTAGCTGAAGAATTAGGAAAAACCTATTCAGTTGTAAGTAAAACTTTTAGTAAATCTGAAGGCATTACACTTGAGAAGTATGTTATACGTCTAAAAATTGAAAAAGTAAAAGAATTAATTCAGTTAAAGCAGTTAAATTTTTCAGAAATAGCGCATAGATTAAATTATAATACCAGCAGTCATTTAGCTAAACAGTTTAAAAACATTACGGGAATGTCGATGAGTGAATATCAGAAATTACAAGATTGGGACAGAAAATCTCTAGACCAAATTGTATAAACTTTATGCAGAATTAGAAAAATGAGTTTCAATAGATTCATGTATTTTGGTTGATTAATAAAAAATGAATTTAAAAAAATGATACATACCTAACAGGTTTTTGAAACCTGTTAGGTCTAAAATACGACAAACATGACACACACATATCACATCCATGGCATGACCTGCAACGGTTGTCGCAGTCACGTTGAGAACCTGCTCTCAAAAGTAGAAGGTGTTTTAAAAGCCACTGTTAATTTAGAAAAGGCAGAAGCTACTATTGAAACGGATTCGCATATTCCTATTGAAACCTTTCAAAAGGCTTTAAAAAAAGATGGAGACACCTATAGCATTCATAATTTGGCAGAAAAGGATGAGGGTTCCACTTCCGTGGGAATTAAAAACACATATCACATACATGGCATGACCTGCAACGGTTGCCGCAGTCACGTTGAAAACCTGCTCTCAAAAGTAGAAGGTGTTTTAAAAGCCACTGTTAATTTAGAAAAGGCAGAAGCTACTATTGAAACGGATTCGCAGATTCCTATTGAAACCTTTCAAAAGGCATTAAAAAAAGATGGAGGCACCTATAGCATTCATAATTCTGGTGAAGCGCATGCAGAGTCAGACCTAACAGGTTTTAAAAACCTGTTAGGTCTAGAAAAACCAAAAGGTAAAGGTACTGGCGTATTTTATTGCCCCATGCACTGCGAAGGCGATAAAACTTATAATAAAGCCGGCGATTGTCCGGTCTGCGGAATGGATTTGGTAGAAGAACAAAATCTATCAACTAGCTATTCAGAGCAATGGACTTGCCCAATGCATCCAGAGGTTGTTAAAGATGAAGAAGGCTCTTGCCCTATCTGTGGTATGGATTTAGTGCCCATGCAACCAGAATTGTCATCAGAAGAAAAAACCTACAAAAAATTATTGAAAAAATTCTGGTTAGCTTCAGCATTCACCTTGCCCATCTTCATTATTGCGATGAGTGAAATGATTCCCAACAATCCATTATACCGTATCCTGGAGCAAAAACATTGGAATTGGATTCAGTTTGCATTATCCATACCAGTCGTGTTTTATGCGACATGGATGTTTTTTGAACGCGCCTACAGAAGTATCAAAACCTGGAACTTAAACATGTTCACGCTTATTGGCATTGGTGCGGGTGTGGCTTGGATATTTAGTGTATTTGGCTTGTTTTTTCCAGCGTTTTTTCCGGAGCAGTTTTTATCAGAATCTGGCGCAGTTCACGTATATTTTGAAGCCGCAACCGTAATTTTAACCCTTGTGCTCTTGGGGCAACTGCTAGAAGCTCGAGCGCATAGTAAAACCAATTCGGCAGTCAAAGAATTATTAAAATTGGCTCCAAATAAAGCTATAAAGGTGGTGAACGGTGAAGATGTCGAGGTTAGCATCGATAAAATAGAATTAAACGATATTTTAAAAGTAAAACCAGGCGATAAAATTCCTGTAGATGGTTCGATAACCGAAGGCAAAACCACTATTGATGAGTCTATGATTACTGGCGAACCCATTCCAGTAAATAAATCTGAAGGCGATAAAGTAAGCAGTGGCACCATAAATGGCAATCAAGTTTTTTTAATGCAGGCCGAGAAAGTGGGTAGCGATACCCTTCTCTCTCAAATTATTCACATGGTAAATGATGCGAGTAGAAGTCGTGCCCCAATTCAAAATCTAGCCGATAAAGTATCAAGTTATTTCGTGCCTATCGTCGTATTAATTTCAGTGATAACTTTTGCTGTGTGGGCTATTTTGGGGCCAGAACCCGCAAATGTTTATGCCTTTGTGAATGCTATCGCAGTCTTAATTATTGCCTGCCCCTGCGCCTTAGGCTTAGCAACACCAATGTCTGTTATGGTGGGTGTTGGTAAAGGCGCTCAAAATGGCGTGCTCATTAAAAATGCCGAAGCCCTAGAAAAAATGGACAAGGTCGATACCTTAATTGTGGATAAAACTGGCACCATTACCGAAGGAAAACCAACTGTTGAACAAGTTGCTGCTTTTGGTAATGATTATTCCGAAGAGAAAGTTCTGCAATATATCGTATCCTTAAATAGCAATTCTGAACATCCATTAGCCCAAGCTACTGTAAAATATGGAAAAGAACAGAATACCAAGGTGTTAAAATCTGAAGAATTTAGCGCCGTTACGGGTAAAGGTGTTGAAGGAAAAATTAGCGGTAAACGGGTAGCATTAGGCAATCCAGAAATGATGAATCATGCAAAGGCCGAAATTTCTTCAAAAATGGAGGAAGCAACAAAAACCCATCAAAAACAAGGGAAAACGGTGTCTTTCATAGCCATTGACGAAGATGTTGTGGGCTATATTGTAATTGGCGATAAAATCAAAACCACAAGTACCAAAGCCATTAAAGCACTTCAAGATAAAGGCATAGCTGTTATTATGCTTACAGGCGACAACCACAATACCGCACAAGCCGTTGCTACAGCATTAAATTTAGCCGATTTTAAAGCCAGTATGCTACCAGAAGACAAGTTAAAGGAAGTCGAAAAACTACAAGCTCAAGGCAAGGTAGTCGCTATGGCTGGAGATGGCATTAACGATGCGCCAGCATTAGCAAAAAGTGATGTGGGCATTGCTATGGGAACAGGAACCGATGTCGCTATAGAAAGTGCCTCAATTACTTTAGTTAAAGGCGATTTACACGGTATTGTAAAAGCCAAAAATTTAAGTCACCAAGTCATGAAAAACATCAAACAAAATCTGTTTTTCGCATTGGTATACAACACATTAGGCGTTCCAATAGCAGCAGGTGTCTTATTTCCCTTTTTCGGATTATTACTGTCGCCCATGATTGCGGCATTAGCCATGAGTTTTAGCTCGGTCTCTGTTATTGGAAATGCGTTGCGATTACGAAAGACAAAAATTTAATTTTAAAACCAAATGACAATGGAAAACTCAGAACATAGTAAGCATTACAAAACCTTTTTTATCATGTTGGGTTGCTCATTTGTGGCCATGTGCGTCACCATGTATTTAAACACCTATACCATAGACCACGTTTATTTTAGTCTAACACGTTTTTATATGACCTGTTTAGGAATTTCAACCATGGCAGTTATTATGTGGTTTTTTATGCGCCACATGTATAACAATAAAAGAAAGAATATAGCCATTCTTGTGGGGAGTTTTATACTTTTTGTGAGTGCGTTAAGCTTGGTTAGAACACAAGCACCAATTGTTGGAGATGTACTTTGGTTAAAAGGGATGATTCCCCATCATTCCATTGCTATTTTAACTAGCCAGCGTGCCGATATTCAAGATCCAGAGGTTAAAAAATTAGCCAATGATATTATTGAAGCCCAACGTAAAGAAATTGAGGAAATGAAAGTTATGATTAAACGATTAGAAAACGAAAAATAGATTGATTTGGGCGCTCGAGCGGGCTTTTCGTTGCAATCTTTTTTGTCCCGAAAAAGTACAAAAAAGGATTTCCACTGCAATCCCTAGCGCAAATGCAGTACGGAACCAAACCTAATAGGTTTTAAAAACCTGTTAGCTTTACAAAAAACAGAAGGAATTATGAAAAAATACATCATTTACATCGCAATATTGGTAGTTGGTTTACTTTTAGGTTGGATGATTTTTGGCGGAACATCTAACAACAAAACAGCGCACAATCACGATACCGTAGCAGAAACCAACCAAATGTGGACCTGCTCTATGCATCCTCAAATTATGCAGCCAGAACCAGGTGATTGCCCCATTTGTGGCATGGATTTAATTCCTGCCGAAGCTGGTGCCGATGGTTTGCAAGCAGATCAATTTAGACTTACTGAAAATGCTATGGCGTTGGCAAACATCCAAACCTCTATGGTTGGTTCTAAAAACACAGAAGAACATACCATCAAATTATCTGGGAAAATTGTTGCCAATGAAGAAGCAAATGCTGTACAGATCAGTTATTTTTCAGGACGAATTGAACGACTTGAGGTAAATTTCACAGGTGAAGAAGTGCAGAAAGGACAGCTACTAGCAAGCATTTACTCACCAGAATTGTACGCCGCTCAGCAAGAACTCATTACAGCCTCAGCGCTAAAGGAAACGCAACCCGCATTGTACAAAGCGGTTCGCAATAAACTAAAATTATGGAAATTATCTGAAAATCAAATCAACCAAATAGAAATATCGGGAAAAATAAAAGAAAATTTCCCAGTTTATGCCACGGTTTCTGGTACGGTTTCAGAAAAATTAGTAGAACAAGGCGATTTTGTAAAACAAGGACAACCCTTACTTAAAATTGCCAATTTAAATTCCGTTTGGGCGCTTTTTGATGTGTATGAAAATCAAATCGATTTATTTAAAAAAGGTCAGGACATGACTATAACTACTCGTGCCAATATTAACAAAGAATTTGAGGCAAAAGTGGACTTTATAAATCCCATTTTAGATGCCCAAACACGAACTGTAAAATTAAGAGCAGTGCTTAGCAATGCCAATCAGGTGTTTAAACCAGGCATGTTTGTCGAAGGACAAATAAAACGGAGTGCTTCAACTAAAGATGCGGTGCTAACCATTCCGTCAACAGCGGTTTTATGGACCGGAGAGCGCTCTTTAGTCTATCTTAAAAGCGACCCTAACCAGCCTGTTTTCGAAATGCGTAAAATTACTTTGGGTCAACAGATTGGAGATCACTATCAAGTTTTAGCAGGTTTAAATGATGGTGATGAAATTGTAACAAACGGCACCTTTACTGTAGATGCCGCTGCCCAATTACAGGGTAAAAATTCGATGATGAATAAAGATGACAAAAATGAAGAGCTAAAAGTGAAAAATGAAAACGGGGAAGATAAAAATAAACGGGTAAGCGTTTCAGAAGCATTTCAAAATCAATTGAAAACGGTTTTTAATGATTATATCCATGTAAAAGATGCTTTAGTTGAGGATGATTCAAAAACCGTGCAAAGCAAATCAAAAGAACTAATAGAAAAGATATCTAAAGTGGATATGAAACTTCTAAAAGATAATGATGTGCATAAACATTGGATGGCTTTAGAAACCGAAATAAAAGCGGCGGCAATAGCTATCTCAAAAACAACTGAGATTAAGGAACAACGATTGCATTTTGAAAACTTGTCTATACCATTAACCAATGCTATTAAAGTCTTCGGTATTAATGAAATCGTGTACCAACAATACTGTCCAATGGTAGATAACAATAAAGGCGCGTATTGGTTAAGTAAGGAAGAAAAAGTTTTTAATCCCTATTTTGGGGACGCCATGCTAACTTGCGGAGAAGTAACACAGGTAATAGAATAAGTAAAATTAGTAATTAATATTTAAATTTTAAACTATGAATTTTTCAAACAAAAAAGTAATTTTAAGTGTAGCCCTAATTGCGGCTATAGGTTTCACAAGTTGTAAAAATGAAGCCAAGCAAGAAGATGAATCAACAAACACAGAGGTAACTCAAGAAATAGCCATGGCCGAGTTGTCTTTTGGTGTAAAAGGTAATTGTGGGATGTGCAAAACAACTATCGAAAAAGCTGCTAATAGTGTTGAAGGTGTTGTAAATTCAAATTGGGATATCGTCAAAAAGAAAATCGATGTCACTTTTGATGACGCAAAAACAGATGAAATGGCCATACATAATGCCATTGCCGCTTCAGGTTACGATACTGAAAAAGCAACGGGTAATTTAGAGGCTTATAACAATTTGCCTGAATGTTGTAAATACGATCATGACATGATGATGAACCAAACAGGCCAGCAACAAGAAGGTGATCATTCCAATCATAAGCATTAGTCCAATAAAAAAGAACCTATTACAAAAAGGAAGTAATAGGTTCTTTTTTTACTTTTATTCAGGCTGACAAGCAGGATGTTTTATAAATAAAGTAGGAGTATTAACTTACCCACTTCATCATCAAGGCACAAGCAAAAGCGGCATAAGTCCCTAGAGCATACCCTAAAGTAGCTAATAAAACACCTACAGGTGCTAACGAGGGGTGAAAAGCACCAGCAACAACAGGAGCAGATGCAGCACCGCCAATATTAGCTTTAGAGCCTACTGCTAAAAAGAAATAAGGCGCTTTTATAATTTTTGCAACGATAAATAATAGTCCCACATGAATAATCATCCACACAAAACCAATAGCAAATAAGCTTAAATTATCGATAATAGCATTTAAATTCATTTTCATACCAATAGAAGCTACCAGAATATAAATAAAAACTGTTCCTATTTTACTGGCTCCAGCCCCTTCATAACTTTTTATTTTTGTAAAAGATAAAATAACACCCACGGTTGTGGCCATAATAATTAACCAGAAAAACGAACTTCCTAATCCGAAATCAACTAAATACGGCGCATTTTCAGGTATCCAATCTTTAAAGAAATCACCGACAATATGCCCTATAGATGTCACACCAAAACCAATTCCTAAAAGAATCATCAAGTCGGTAAAAGACGGCACTCTGGCGGTTTCTAAACTAAATTTTTCCATTTTATTTTTAAGTGTGGTAATAGATGTGTTATCGGCTTTAAAATACTTATCTATTTTGTCAGATTTTGCCACGCCAAGTAATAAGAACACCATCCAAACTTGAGCTACTAGAACATCGACCACAGCCATGATACTAAAAAGGCTATCGCTAACCTCCCACTGTTCTTTCATGGCTAACTGGTTGGCACCACCGCCAATCCAGCTTCCTGCAACAGTCGATAAGCCTTTCCATAATTCGGTACCTTCTACAGCGGTCAGGATATCTGGAGCTACAAACTTAAAAAACAAGATGGCTAAAGGTCCTCCTATCATAACACCAAACGTAGCTGTTAAAAACATAATTAATGCCTTCGAACCCAACTTGAATACCCCTTTTAAATCGATACTCATGGTTAACAGTACTAAAGATGCCGGCAGTAAATATCGAGAAGAAACGAAGTACAAATTACTTTTACCCATAAACTGGGAATATTCAGAAGAATCTATGTTGTTTGATATTATATAGGCTTTTAAACTCTCTAAGTTAGTCACACCATCTAAATTGCCATAAACCGATTGTAAATGGGCTATGGTTGCCGACACATCGATCCATTGATCGGCAATAAAGCCTACCGAACTCAAAAGAGACGGTATAAAATAGCATAATAACAGTGCCGGAACAATATTATAAAACTTAGAAAAACGAGGCAGACTTGATGTGTAAAAAATAAGCGCAAGGACTACAGATAAAATACCAAAAATAATGGTATCGCTAGCGAATAATGGGATATCGCTACTTATTTCTGCTATATTCATAAAGTAATGTTTGTTTAGGTATTGTAATTAAATATTTATCATTTATAATGAAAAGGCCTTTAGAAAATTTCTAAACTCCCCTTTCCTTCTCTTAAAATAACGGGTTCGTCTTGAGATAAATCTATAACGGTTGAGGCTTCATTATCACCATAACCACCATCGATTACCAAATCGACCAAATTACCCCATTTTTCAAGAATTAACTCAGGATCTGTTGTATACTCTAAAACTTCATCATCGTCATGTATAGAGGTCGATATGATAGGATTGCCCAATTTCTCAACAATTTCTAAAGCGATACTATTATCTGGTACACGAATACCAACCGTTTTTCTTTTTTTAAAAGGATTTGGTAAAGACTTACCACTTGGAAGTATAAAGGTGTACGGCCCAGGGAGTGCACGTTTTAAAATTTTAAAAGTCTTGGTATCTATTTGCTGTACATAATCACTTAAATTACTTAAATCGTGACAAACAAAAGAGAAATTAGCCTTTTCTAATTTCACTTGCTTTATTTGTGCGATACGCTCTAAGGCTTTAATGTTGGTAATATCGCAACCTAAGCCATAGACTGTATCGGTTGGGTAAATAATAAGACCGCCGCGTTTTAAAACATCTATTACCTTTTCAATCGCTTTTGGATTGGGATTTTCTTCATATATTCTTATAAAATCAGCCATAATGCCTATATTTTAATTCAGCTTACAAATTAATTATTATTTTTAAAATTTAAGTGCCTAAAATTCGTTTACTACATGTTGTTTTAATTTTTATGATTTCACCTATGGTAATTTACATTACAAAACCTTTATCTATCTGAGCATTTTAACTTTTCAAGGGTGCCAATAGCAACAAATGCAGCTCTATCGTTAAAATAACGCTTAGCCAATAACCTCCAACTTAGCAAAACGCAACAGTAATTTTTTCGTGCCGCCGTGCTGAAAACTAATTTCGGCTTTTATATCGGCTCCCGTGCCTTCTATTTTTAAGACTTCACCCGTTCCAAAACGAATATGTTTTACCATATTACCCACTACTAATTTACTATCAAATAAATTAGTATTTCCGCTTGTTTTAGCAACTGGTTTTAGATTTTTTGGCGTAGTAACTTGAAATTTTTCGGTCTCTGACTTTGCTGTTTTCCCTTTTTTTAACACGGGTTGTTTTGCTGGCTTATATCTAATTTTTGTAGGTTCTACATCTCCAAAAATATCGGCATCCAACATGGGATTGAAACGGCGCTCTTCAATTGGGGTTACAATATCTAAATATTGCTCATCGATTTCTTCAATAAAACGACTTGGCTCAGCATCTACCAGTTTTCCCCATCGGTAACGCGATAAGGCATAAGTTAAATAGGCCTGTTTTTCAGCTCGTGTTAAAGCCACATAGAATAAACGGCGCTCCTCCTCTAGTTCGCTACGGGTATTCATGCTCATGGCACTAGGGAATAAGTCTTCTTCAAGGCCAACTATAAACACGTACGGAAATTCCAGTCCTTTAGCTAGGTGTATGGTCATTAAAGCCACGTGGTCTGCATCGCCTTTATCGGCATCCATATCTGTAGCCAATGCAACATCTTCTAAAAATTCTGCAAGCGACCCTGTAGTATCGGCAATTTCTTTTTGGCCTTCAACAAAATCTTTCATTCCGTTTAAAAGCTCCTCGATATTCTCCATTTTGGCCACGCCTTCTGGGGTACCATCTTTATTAAATTCTTTTATTAAACCCGTGGTTTTAGTAACATATTCTGCCAATTCAAAAACATCGGCAGTTTGATTTAGTACTTGAAAGCTTTCAATAAGGGTCACAAAATTTTGAAGCTTAGATTTGGTTCCAGAATTAACATTAACATTGGTTTTATCAATGTTTTTCATCACCTCAAAAATAGTGCGGTTATAGCCATTTGCGGCTACGGTTAACTTATCAACAGTAGTTTGTCCGATGCCTCGTGGCGGAAAATTAATGACGCGTTTTAAGGCCTCTTCATCGGCCGGATTAATGATGAGTCTGAGGTAGGACAAAACATCTTTTATCTCTTTACGCTGATAAAACGATAGGCCACCATAAATTCTATACGGGATATCGCGTTTTCGCAAAGCATCCTCAATGGCACGCGATTGTGCATTGGTACGATATAAAATAGCAAAATCGCTATTTTTTAATTGATGATTCATCTTGCTTTCCCAAATGGTACTAGCCACATAACGCCCTTCGTCTCCATCGGTTAACGAGCGGTTTACTTTAATTAATGGTCCTTCGTCATTCGCAGTCCAAACCACTTTGTCTAGCTTGGTTTGGTTTTTATCAATGATTGAATTTGCGGCGTTTACAATATTTTTTGTGGATCGATAATTTTGCTCTAACCTAAAAACCTTTACATCGTCATAATCTTTCTGAAAGTTCAATATATTGTTAATATTAGCACCTCGGAAGGCATAAATACTCTGGGCATCGTCCCCTACTACACAAATATTTTGAAACTTATCTGACAGTGCTCTCACGATTAGATATTGCGAGTGGTTAGTATCTTGATACTCATCAACAAGAATATATTTAAAACGATTTTGGTATTTCGCTAGTACTTCAGGAAAACGCGTTAAAAGTTCGTTGGTTTTCAATAATAAATCATCAAAATCCATCGCTCCTGCTTTAAAACAGCGGTCTACAAATTCCTTGTAAATATCACCCATGCGTGGTCTTCTTGCCATGGCATCGGCTTCTTTAAGCTCTGGGTTTTGAAAATAAGCGCGTACTGTAATTAAACTGTTTTTATATGAGGAAATTCGCGAACGTACTTGTTTGTATTTATAAATATCTTTATCCAAGTTCATTTCTTTAATGATAGTGGCTATTAATCTATCAGAATCTTGGGTATCATAAATAGTGAAATTGCTGGGATAACCCAACTTATCGGCTTCAATACGTAAAATTTTTGCAAATACAGAGTGAAAGGTACCCATCCATAAATTTTTGGTTTCACTTGCTCCAACAATACTGGCAATACGCTCTTTCATTTCGCGTGCCGCTTTATTGGTAAACGTTAACGATAAGATGTTAAAAGGATCGATACCCTTACTCATCATATAGGCAATACGGTAGGTAAGCACACGTGTTTTTCCAGAGCCAGCACCTGCAATTACTATCATAGGGCCGTCAATTTGTATGGTAGGTTCTAATTGTGCTTCGTTTAACTGACTTAAATACTTTTCCAATTCATTTTCATTTTAAGCTGTGAAATTAACTAATGTTGCGCTTTTAATTAAGGGGAATTATCAATAATTATAAACAATTTGAAATTCCAGTCACTTTTGGCACCATTTAAATACGATATGCCAAATTATTAATTTGATAATAAGTCAAGTTATGGCATAGTCGTTAAGACTTGTATAACCAATAACAATATCTATTTAACCAAAAATTTAGGTAAACAAACGAGATAAAAACGCTTTACTTGATGTCTAAAATTTTATGGTACTGAGAAGCTTATCATCTATCGTTTTTTGCGTCTAGAATCGCCTTTAGATTTGCGTTTATGTTTTTTAAACTTCGGATTAAAAGGTGTGACCGTATCATCAAAAGTATTTTTTGTTTTACCTGCCTTCTTATTCTTTTTCCACGATGTATTTTCGGGTAATAAAACCTTTAATAAATCGGGGCGACCTACTTTAGTTAATCGGTCTTTTATCCATTTTCGATTCTCATCCTTATACCAAAAGAAAAAACGGTGTTGATTTTCTTTCTCTTTAGCCGTTCTTGCTGTTTTTGTGGGTTTTAAGGTGTAGGGATGATAACCGCTGTAATAAATCACCGTGGCAACCGTCATAGGCGTTGGCGTAAAGCCTTGTACTTGCTCTAACTGAAAGCCCATATCTTTTGTTTCGGCCGCTAAATTGGCCATGTCTTCATCTTCACAAGCTGGATGACTAGAGATAAAATAAGGAATTAATTCAAGTTTTAATTTTTTCTTTAAATTTATTCGATCAAAGCGTTCTTTAAACAAATGAAAATATTTAAATGAAGGTTTACGCATGAGCTTTAAAACGGGATCTGAGGTATGCTCAGGAGCCACTTTTAAGCGTCCAGAAACATGGTTGGTCATTACTTCTTCGGTATAGGCATCCAGTTCCTTTGGGTCGGCATTTTTATTAAATTCAGGCACCAACATATCATGACGAATACCACTTCCAATAAATGATTTTTTAACTTTTGGATGGGCATCAACGGCTTTGTATAAATCGGTTAAAGGCTTGTGAGACGTGTCTAAATTACTACATATTACAGGCGAAATACAAGACGGTGCCACACACCTATCGCAAATGGACTGTATTTTTCCTTTCATTTTATACATATTGGCAGATGGCCCCCCAATATCAGACAAATAACCTTTAAAATCGTCCATTTTAGTAACCGCATCCACTTCTTTTAATACCGATTCTTGACTACGACTGGCTATAAATTTACCTTGATGAGCCGAAATGGTACAAAAGCTGCAACCCCCAAAACAGCCGCGGTGCACGTTTATGGAAAACTTAATCATTTCAAACGCTGGTATAGGTCCGCGTTTATTGTATTTGGGGTGTGGTAAACGCGTAAAAGGCAAATCGAAAGAGGCATCAATTTCACTTTCGGTCATGGTGGGGTAAGGTGGATTTATCATCAGCATCTTATCTCCCACTTGCTGAAAAATTCGTCGTGCCTTTAATTTATTCGACTCCTGCTCTATCACTTTAAAATTAGAGGCGAATGTTTTTTTATCTTTTAAACAAGCCTCATGCGAGTTAATTTCTACATCTTCCCAGTTTTTATTCTTCGGAACTTTCTCGTCTTTATTAACAAAAACAGCAGTTTGTTTGATGGTTTTTAGACTTGAAAACGGCACCCCTTTTTGTAATAATTCTACAATTTCACGTAAAGGTTGTTCGCCCATACCATACACTAGCATATCTGCTTTAGAGGTTTCTAAGATGGTTGGCAATAATTTATCAGACCAATAATCGTAATGGGTTACACGACGTAAAGACGCTTCAATCCCTCCTATTAAAACAGGAATATCTGGAAATTTTTCTTTTAATATTTTAGAATACACCGAAGTTGCATAATCTGGTCTAAAACCTTTATCCCCATTGGGGGTATAAGCATCTTTATCTCGACGGCGTTTACTAGCGGTATAATTACTCACCATGGGGTCCATACAGCCCCCAGTAACTGCAAAAAATAAACGTGGTATCCCTAGTTTTTCAAAATCCTGCAAATTGTCGTTTACACTAGGTTGTGGCACAATAGCTACCCGTAATCCGTAACTTTCTAAGATACGTCCAATGACGGCAGGTCCAAACGAGGGGTGATCTACATAGGCATCGCCACTAAAAAGGATGACATCTAGCTCGTCCCACCCTCTAATTTTAACCTCTTTTTTTGTAGTAGGTAACCAATCTGAAACACGTCTTATTTTCATACCCTGCAAAGATACGATGTTTTAAGTTTATATTTCTACCTTCAGGCAAAGCAGCTTCTGTGATAAAACTCGGCCCAAATTTAAAGTCACCACGAGATAACATAAATGGGTTTTTTAAGCTTAATCGCCCATTTCAAGAGGCGTATTTAAAAATTAAAAAAGCTCATTTTTCTATTAAATTTATATATTTACGACAACCAAAAAACCAAAAGTATGAAAATATTTTTAAAATTCTCAGTCTTATTTTTGCTTATTTTTACGAATTGCACTCCAAAAGACAGTAAAAACACTGAGATTAGTAACACTTTTGTTCAAGATCATTACACCAAAAAAGAGGTCAATATTACTATGCGGGATGGCGCTAAATTACATACCACCATCTACGCTCCTAGAGATGCGAGCCAAGCCTACCCTATTTTATTACAACGCACACCTTACAGCTGCAGACCTTATGGTGATGATGCCTTTAGAAAGAATATCGGTCCCAATTTACACCTTATGAAAGAAGGCAATATTATTGTTTATCAAGATGTTCGCGGCCGTTGGATGAGTGAGGGGGTTTATGATAATATGCGTGCCTATATCCCTAATAAAACGGGAAACCAAACCGACGAAACTACCGATACTTACGACACCATTGATTGGTTAGTAAACAATATTGAAAATAATAACGGTAATGTCGGTACTTGGGGGATTTCTTACCCTGGATTTTATACCACGGTTTCTACTATTGATGCGCATCCGGCTTTAAAGGCAGCATCGCCACAAGCCAGTATTGGCGATTTCTTTTTTGATGATTTTCACCATAATGGTGCATTTTTGTTAAGCTATTTTAATGCGATTCCTTTATTTGGTACTTATAAAGACCAACCCACCGATTCGGCTTGGTATAAGTTTCCAGATATGAAAACTCAAGATCAATATCAGTTTTTCTTAGACAAAGGCCCTTTAAAAAATTTAAACCAATATTTTCAATACCATACAGATACTACCGCTGTTGTCGACAAATACCATATCGACGATTTCTTTTGGAAGGAAATTGTAGAACATCCTAATTACGATACCCTTTGGCAAAGTAAAGGCATTATACAGCATTTAGATAAAGTTGCGCCCACCGTTGCCACCATGGTAGTTGGTGGTTGGTTTGATGCTGAAGATTTGTACGGTCCTTTAGAAACTTATAAGAACATTGAGAAGCATCAACCAAACAATTACAACACCTTGGTATTTGGCCCTTGGGATCATGGCGGATGGTCTAGAAATAAAGTAAAAAACACTGTAGGGAATTATTATTTTGGCGATTCGATTTCATTAAAATATCAAAAGGATATTGAAACAAAATTCTTTAATCATTTCTTAAAAGGAAGTGGCTCTAAAGACAGCGGATTACCAGAAGCTTATGTTTTCGATACGGGTAAAAAAGAATGGCAGTCTTATGCTGTTTGGCCGCCTAAAGATGCTAAAAAACAAGCCTTCTTTTTATCTGAAAATCAAGAATTGACTTCTAATCAAAAAGGCGTTAGTGAAATAAAATTTGTAAGTGATTTACAGAAACCCGTGCCTTATTCTGAAGATATAAAAACGGTTTTCACACCTCGTAAATACATGACAGACGATCAGCGTTTTGCGGCTCGCAGACCAGACGTTTTGGTTTTTGAAACTCCTGTCTTAACTGAAGACTTTACGCTTGCAGGAGATATATTAGCCCAATTACAAGTTGCCACCACAGGCTCTGCTGCCGATTGGATTGTAAAAGTCGTTGATGTGCATCCTGGCGATTTAGAAAATGATAACGAAGACATGCAATCGCACTTAAAACTAAGCAACTACCACTTGATGGTACGCAGTGAAGTGATGCGTGGTCGATTTAGAAATAGCTTTTCAAATCCCGAACCTTTTACACCTAATAAGAAAACGGCAGTAAATATAAAACTGCAAGATGTTTTTCATACGTTTAAAAAAGGACACAAATTGCAAATACAAGTTCAAAGTACATGTTTTCCATTAATTGATTTGAACCCACAAACCTATGTAGATAATATTTACAAGGCCGATGAAAAAGATTTTAAAACACAAACACATACTGTTTTTACCGATAGTAAGATTGAGTTTACGGTTTTAAATTAACACCAAATTAACCATACGACATTTCATAATTAAATTGGTATTAGATTTTTTTATAGGTTAAAAGTATTCATACATTGTATGTTTAAGAAACTAAAAACAGAAATCTAAATCATTTAAAATAAAAAGCAGCCCAATATAAAAATTGGGCTGCTTTGCATTGTATATTTAAATGTAGAATCGTTATTTACATAACATTGAGTTTGTTAAAAGCTATGCTTAAAGAAGTAGTTGTATGTCCGTTTTTCATCATACGACGAAAAAATCTGCGTTCATCTGCGAAATCAGCGAGAAAACAAATATTAGATAAGGAAGAATTATCCCGCAGATTGCGCAGATTTACGCGGAATAAAAATAAATATTTATTTTCGTGACGGTACAAAGATGTCATCATAAGTTACTAATTTATAGGTTTATGACAAATAGCGGACAATCAAAGAAGTAGTTAACATATAATTCTAGAAAAGTATGTGCTAGTAAAAGCATAAAACCATATCGTGTTGTCTATGACTAACTTGTTTTTGAGTACAGCATATAAATTTACCAATTACATTGAATAAAAGATCATTCATTTAAAGCCCCCACAAAATAGGTAGCACTATGTAAACAAACACAAATAAAATGACTATTGAAATGATATTCATCCAGAAACCTGATTTTACCATATCGATTATTTCTAAATAGCCAGAGCCAAACACCACGGCATTTGGAGGTGTTGCTACCGGAAGCATAAAAGCACATGACGCTGCTGTCGTGGCAGCCACAATAAGAATAAAGGGATCTACACCTAAACTCACAGCAACTGGCGCTAAAATTGGCAGTAACATGGCTGCTGTGGCCAGATTAGAAGTTATTTCTGTTAAAAAATTTACGGAAAATAAAATAATAACAACTAAAAGCGCAAGGGAAATTCCAGTTAATAAATCGATTTGATTCCCCAACCATAAAGCGAGACCCGTTTCTTGAAAACCTGCAGCGAGTGCCATACCTCCGCCAAAAAGCAAAATAATCCCCCAAGGTATTCTTATGGCGTCACCCCAATTAATAATGCGGTCGTTTCTCTTTTTTGTTGGTAATATGAATAAGAGGATTGCAGCTCCAATAGCAATAATCGTATCGTCTATTCCGGGAATTAAGTCTTGAAGTAAAAAAGAACGTGTAATCCAACACAGTGCGGTTAAAACAAAAACCAATAAAACAATTTTTTCTTCATATTTTATGGGACCTAACTCTTGTAGTAATCGATTGACTTCGTCTTTACCTCCAGGGAATTCTTTTTGTTCAAATTTAAAGGCAAAACGTGTTAAATAAACCCATGCTATCGTCAATAATAATATTGAAATTGGCAAACCGAATTGAAACCATTGTCCGAAAGTAATTTCTATCCCATAAGTCTTTAGAACAAATCCCGCCATGACCAAGTTTGGTGGCGTACCAATTAAGGTGGCAATGCCACCAATTGACGCTGAATACGCTATGCTTAGCATTAAAGCTTTTCCGAAAATAGCGTTCTCATTTTCTACAGTTGTTGGATTATCTTTTAATTGAGAGACAATAGACATGCCAATAGGCAACATCATCACCGCAGTCGCCGTATTAGAAATCCACATCGATAAAAAAGCCGTAGCTACCATAAAACCAAGAATTACTTTGTAAATATTGGTTCCTATCAGTTTGATAATATGTAACGCCATACGCTTATGTAAGTTCCATTTTTCAATAGCTATTGCCAAGAAAAAACCGCCTAAATACAGAAATATATATTTATCACCGTAGGCAGCTGTAGTCTCCGATATTTTCATGATACCCGTAGTTGGAAATAAAATCACTGGTAATAATGCGGTTACTGCAATGGGAACGGCCTCTGTAACCCACCAAATAGCAATCCATAATGTGACACCAACCATGAAGTAAGCAGAATCGGACATTCCTTCGGGTGGGTTAAAAAAAGTTAAGATTATAAAGGATAATGGCCCTAATATTAAGGCTATAATTTTTTTAGGATTGGTCATCTTAAATCGTTTTTAGTCTAGTTGAGTTTAAAAAAAGAACAAAAAAAATAGCCTCACAAACTAGCTATACGACATCGTATGAGTTGTTCTCTTCATTAAGGTCTAAAAGTATAAATTTAATTGGGAAATCCTTAGTGTTTTATATTTTTTAGAATACCGTAAAACATGGCATACCTGTTTACTTGCTTTCATTAGAAAGTTTTATGCCTTAAATTGAGACTTTTAATTTAATCCTGAGTAGTTTTGCTTTCCGAATTAATAACGGCAAGTTATTAGACTGTTCGATAAAATTATTGTTTCATTATGCTGCTTATAAGCATCTTGAACATAAAGAATCTCTTTTTTTATGCACAATTGTTCAGCCGGAATATAACGAATAGCAAGACAACTTTAAAAGTGTATTGAAGGACTGAAAAACGATTCAAATTTAGCTGTTTTTCTTCTATGCCAACAACAATCCATTAAACTTGAAACAGTTGACACTTAACAGGTGTAACTGATATCATATTATTGTTTCATATGTAGAGCGACATTCGCTCAAAAAGACTTCAAACGTACTTAATATCAACCTGAAAACAGACACGCTACCTTCATTTTAAAGAAGGGTTCTTCTCAACAAAAAGACGAGACATTTATAAACCAGTTTAACCGAACTTATGGCAACTTTTTTGTGTGAACTACAAGATAAACAAAGCGACCAAAAATGCAATGCTATTCGGCTTGGGAGAGAAAATTAAATTCTAAAGTGGCGTAAAAATTAAGCAAACTGTGATAAACAGCTAACTCTTTTTCTTTATCTAATAAATTCTTCGAGCTGTGTTCTGCAATCATATTTGAAGTATGCACCACAATTTCTGAGTCTAAATTAATAGTATTTTCAGACGACTTACTACCTAAAAGTTGTAACTCTAAAGCCCTTTTGTAAACGTTACACCAATGGTTAACCTGCAATTTGTTGAGTATTTCGGTTTTTAGAGTCATCAACCTTGTTCTACTGATGTTTAATTCTTGTTGAATATGCTTTTTAGGTGTTCTCTTATAACTTAGCTTTAAAATTTTTAGTTCTTCTTCAGATAAGTTGACCGTATGGTTTTTTAAGAAATTGTATTTACAACTGTTTAAAAACAAAAAGATTAAACCGTTTAACTGTTCTTTAGATACGACCTCCTCTTTTATTTTCTCAGTAATAATTTTAGAATAAACTAGAGCTTCATCTTTTACAAGCTGGGGTAAGTAATCTTCCTTTTTTAACATGCCAGAATCAAAAGTTTTAAGTTGGGCATCGAACATAGAAACTGTAATTAAGGTATTTTTAATACGCTTAATGGTGCTGTTGTAACTACTTTCAGTTAAGTCTAAAAAATCGATAATTTGCTTTTCGGAGTAATCATGTGTTAGTAACCTTAAAGTTAACAGTTCTAAACTACTTAGTTTAACAGGAGATTTTCCTGGGATTACCACAACTTTTTTCTTGTTGTAGTTGGTCATCACTTTATAGTAAACATCTCTCATATCGAACCTTATTTGTTACGGTTAAAAACTATTTTGCCCCCCTTGTTTCTGCAATGTAACCGCTAGTTATTGTTACAGTTTATCTAGGAATTTAGTTCTGCCATTATAAAAACCCTTTGACCATGTTAACAGCCAAAGAGTTTAAATAAATGGCTTCCCCTTTTTTTAAAACGTTTTTGTTAAACCATAAAACTAAACTCTTATGAAACGTTTGGAGCGAATTTAAAACCTTAACACATCAAAAATTAAACCGATGTAATAACTGATTTTTATCATGTTATAAACGTAAATATGATATACCATAAAATCAATATTATAGCAGTTTAAGAACTTTATATCTGCAATTTACCTAGTCACCTAAACCTTTTAAACACCTTTTAAAACTTTGATTTTGGCAGGGCCTTGTGAAAATCCCTAAAAACAATAAAAAAATCCAGTAAAATGGTAGAATTTAAGAGGTCTTCATTTTATTTAGAATAGTATTGACATATGTCAACTAATATTCAAATTTCTATCTAATAATTAAATTGAAAAAGGTATTTTTATGCACTTTTATTAATTAACGCTACAACTGATAAACTCCTATTCTTTTCTGTTAAAATGAACAGAAAAACATAGGCTATTAGAGATTGTATTTTATTATGAAGAAAAACGCATCGAAAAAATACCCTTCAAAACTAACAAAAGACTTAGATATCATTTTACAGCACATTGTAGAGCAATCCTCAGATTCGATTCTAATTTGTGATTTATCGGGTACTTTGCTGTATGCTAACGAATTAAGCCGAGTATGGCTAGGCCTCGAAAATAAAGAGCTAGATAATATAAAGGTTTACGATTACGAGCAGTTTTTTAATGGCGATAAGTTAAAGCATTGGGAAGCCCATGTTCAAGAACTCAAAAACGTTTCGGTAAAAGTGGAACGCGGTGCTTTGGTTAATTTCGAGACAAGCACGGTAACTCGTACTCATGTTAGACTTAGCTATTTGTCTTTAGAGCAGCAAGACTACATTTTGGCCGTGTCAAAAAAACATACAGAAAAAGACATTTTAGAACAGGAACTTATTCAAAACGCAAAACTTCAAGACGCCTTATTAAAAATGGCATCGAAATATATTAATGTTGATATTTCCGACTTAACTCATGTTATCAATAATTCCTTGCAAGAAGTTGCGCAATTTGTTGATGCCGATCGTGTTTATATATTTTCTTATGATTTTAAAGCGCAAACCACCTCGAATACCTACGAGTGGTGTCAAGAAGGCATTGAACCACAGATTAATGAGCTTCAAGATGTTCCAATCTCGGCGATACCAGAATGGGTAGACCAACATCGAAAAAAAGCATCTTTTATCATTCCAGACGTTTCACAATTACCAGATACAGGACCTTATGGTGTAAAAGCAATTCTGGAGCCCCAAGGTGTTAAAAGCCTAATAGCGCTTCCTATGTTTAATAAGAATGAATTGGTTGGGTTTATTGGTTTCGATTCGGTAAGAGAAAAACATTTTTACTCTAAAAAAGAAGAGAATTTACTTTTTGTATATGCCGAAATATTATTAAACATGGAGCTTAGGCAGCAATTTGAATTGGAACTGCTAAATCAAAAAGAACGCTTTCAAAATATTATTAGTAGTATCGATGCCGGGCTGGTGCAAATGGACGAAAATTTCAATATTACTTTTACAAACCACTCGTTTTTAAAGTTTTATAGCTATAACAAATCTAGTGTTTTTGGTAAAAACGCTTTTAATTTGTTTTTAAAACCAGAGGATTGGGATCCCTTAATGCTTAAAATGAACCAATTGGAAAAAAAAGAGGTGCTTCTTGAAGAGTTGTTAACTAAAGACAGCAAAGGCAATTTTATTCCCATATTAGCCAGTATCGTACGATACGATACTGATGAAACTAAGGGTTTTTTGGCCGTTATCATAGATTTAACCAATCAGAAAAAGCTAGAAAATGAATTACGAGATGCCATACAAAAGGTTGAGGAGTCGATGAGTTATAAAGAGAAATTCTTTGCCAATGTAAGTCACGAACTAAGAACACCATTAAATATAATTGGCGGTAGTCTTTCTGAAGTGGTTAAGCAGCGTCTATCGGAAGATGCTCACTTTTTAGTAAATCAAGCTAATGTTGCATCCCGACACATGTTAAGTCTGGTTAACAACATTTTAGAGTTTGCTAAAATTAATGAAGGCGCTATTAAGCTGACTCTAAAAAACTTTAATTTAAAAAATACACTAAAAGACACCTTTAATATTTTTGAATTAATGACCAGAGAAAAAGGTCTGAGATACGAATTGTTTATTGACGAGGCCATTCACCCTCATATTACAGGAGATTATGGCAAGTTAAACCAAATTTTAATTAATTTTTTGGGTAATGCCATTAAATTTACAGATCAGGGCAGCGTAACTTTAGCTGTAAAACTTTTAGAAACCACACGCCATTCGCAACGCATAGGCTTCTCGATTGCAGATACAGGCATTGGTATGAATAAAGTCTTTTTGGAAAATATATTCGACGAATATGCCCAAGATAACTCGGTTGAAAATCTTAAAAGTGGTACTGGTCTGGGGATGACAATCTCTAAACGACTTATCGACTTTATGGATGGACATGTGGAAGTTCACAGTGAAAAAAATAAAGGCACAACGGTACATTTTAATTTAACTTTTGAAAAAAGAGAAAAACCCGTTAACCATAAAATAATACAGACTAATAAATCACTCTTATCTAACAAAGTCTTTCTTATCGCTGAAGATAACTATATGAATGCCGTGGTATTAGAACGTAAAATATCAGATTTAGGCGCTCGGGTGGTTACGGTAGAAAATGGTCAGCTTGCCGTAGAAGCGCTTCAGAAGCAACACTTCGATTTAGTTTTTATGGATGTGCAAATGCCTATACTTGATGGATTTGGCGCCACGAAAGCCATACGAGAGAATCTAAAGTTAAACATTCCAATTATAGCCATTACGGCCAATGTTTTTAAAAATGGAATTCATGATTATTTGGATTTTGGTTTTAATGATGTTATTCTCAAACCCTTTGAGGATGAATTACTGTATTCTAGAACCTTGGAAGCTTTAAAACCCAACAAAGAAGACAGGTCTAAAAAAAGAAACAAAAAAACGAGAGTGCATAAAGCCACAAAAAAGGAATATCAATTAGAATACCTAGAAAAAATAAGCCATGGCGATCCAAAATTCTATAAGCGTATGCTAGTTGTTTTTGTCGATATTATGAAGACTGCCATAAAAGACTTAAACACAGCTTTAGATTCACAAAATGTGGACTCTATTGCTAAAACCGTGCATAAAATAAAGCCAAGCTTAAAAGACCTAAAGGTAAAAACAGCAGTGGGTCTCATAGAGGTCATAGAATCATCAGAATACAAGGACAGTGATTTTGTAGTAACTAATACCAAAGCCTTATTAAAAACCTTAAAAAAAGTACATACTGAATTTTCTAAAAATGAGTTGACCAAATAGAGATATTTAAACAAGTACCTACGATTTGCAAGCACAAAAAAATTAGAAAAAAACAACAAACAGGAGAAGGTCGAAAGCAAAATGTTAGGGATCTCTACCTTAGACAAAATTGAAATTGTAAATATTGCCGACATTCTATACATTAAGGCCGACGGGAGATACTCCCACTTTTATCTTAAAGATAGTTCGAAAAAAGTCGTTTCTAAAAATTTGGAAGAATATCAAAAATTTCTTCAAGTTCACTCTCCTTAGACAGATACAAGTTATAATTGCAAACCGTAAACATATTAAATTGGACCTGCTTTTCACTTTATAGCATTTTTATACGCTAAAAATACCACGTGGTTAATAACCATAAAATGCAGCGATAAAAAACAAGTAAAAACTCAATAATCGTTATACATAATCTCTCTTCACTTGAATAAAAATGCCATGATATCAAAGCATTTATTGATACTTGCTCTTATTATTTCACTTATTTTAGAGCTTTTTAACTACAAAAATCAACTAATCATTATTTCTCTTGAGATTAACATGGTAGGGCTTCCTTTTCCTTATCTGATAAAGGTTTAAAATATTAAGTAAAACCAAAAAATCACAGTTATTACATATTAATGACCAGTTATTACACAAATACATGAAATTTGTAATCCTTTCCTTATGTTCGTTTGTGTGGAATTACGACTAAAGCTTGTTGAAGAGTTTTGGCCATATGATTACTTCAGATACCAGAATATTAATTATTAAAAACTAAAAATATGAAAGTAAAAAAAGTCTATTTCGTCGTAATTATCATGGCCTTAATGAGTTTTACACAAAAATCTTTTTCTCAAAACCCAAGGTTGTGGTTTAGTGAAAATGGTGTAGAGTTTTATGTAAATTATGTTCCAAAAAAAGGGAGTGAATACGCCTATTACTATTTAACAGTAATCAATAAAAGGGGCACACAGAAATTAATTTATTATTATCCAGTTTTTGTGCATAATAATAAAATTACAGGAGAATCTCTGGAAAGAACGTTTCGTTTAGCGCCGGGAGAATCTAGAAGTGAAACATTTTACATATCAACACAACTTCTTATCCAATCTGGAGATCATATTCCTAAATTGACGTTTAAGAAATATTATGTGAAAGATGTTAATTAATAGTAGTTTTGAGTTTTTATTTAAAGAAGCCGTCTCATTCTAATAAAATAGACGGCTTCTTTACATCAATGGATAAAGCGCTCACTTGTAAACCCGTTAAAGTCACATAAAATCAGGATAAGAAATTGTACTAAAACCATCTTATAATTACTAGTATCTCTAATAATTGGGGTATTAAATCACTTGGGTTTCATTCCAAAAGTATAGTTTTTAATGTCACTGTAATCATGACTATTTAATTTAATGGGTGTTTTTAGTTTCTTTTTATGAACAAAATAAGAAAGTGTCATTTCATTTCCCTCAAGATAAATCAAATCGTTCGTCTTTAGATTTTAAGTTTAAAATTAGGAATCACATATTGCTTAATAAAAGTTATAAATTCTTTAATTACTTATAAACCTAGCCAAGCCGTTTTTAAATACATCTGGTTTTCTGTATTTAAAAATAGCTCTATGTCTTCTTTGTTTACCAATCTTTTAATAAATGACTTCAAGAGGTTAAAATTGAACGGTATCACCAATCCCAGACTTGAATTCAGAAATCGAATTTTAAACTTTATCGATTCTTGTAAATTGAGTTTAATCGAAAATTCACATATTTAAGATTCCATATTGTAGGGCAAAGCCATTACTTTAAAAAGTAAAAGGAAGAGTAATATCACGAGACCAGTCATAATTAGAGGTGGTAAAAAGTTTTGTGATATGGAAATAATGAAATATTTTTCTATTGAGATTTCAGCGAAAAATCATATTCATAAAGTCTGGCAGATAGAAGACTTTACAAGGCTACGCTCGGCTATTTATTGACCAATGCTCGGGTGTGTTCCTTTAAATAGCGCAACGGGTATAGAATCTTTTAAGCTCATTTGGTAAATTATTTGGGGTTCTTTTAAATTTTCAAATCCGGAATAATACAAATGATCTGCTCTATCCAACCACAAGTTCGTTGCACAAAGTCCTTTTTTAGTTAATCGTTTAACCTCTTTTGTGGTAAAATTATAACAAAATATAGCACTAGAAGGCGTATTCAATCCTGCTACATATTCGTTTATTCCAGCCTCAAATATTAAATTTTTATGATCAGATGTAAACCAAAAACGCGACTCAGTTGAAAAAAAGAACTCATCTCCAAGAAGTTTTGATAAATTGTAGGTCTCCAGTTGTTTCCCACTAATGTTAAACTTATACAAGTTAAATAGGTCGTGGGTATAAATATATTTTCCATTTGCGCCCCAAGTTGGAGCATATAGTCCATTTGATGAGTTGTTTGTTATCATTTTAAATGCGGAACCATCAGGCTTTATCAGTCCAATTTGCCATGTAGTTTTAAATATACTAAAGGCTAAATACTCACCAGTGGGCGAAAATATTGCCCCGAAATTATTTTTGTTATTTAGGTTTAAGTCGGTAATTTTCCCGCTTTTTGTACTAATCAACGCTATATTTCTTGAAAAATCAACGGTATCATGAGATGATTTTGTATAAGCAATCCATTTGCCGTTTGGTGAAATACAGGGGTCAAATCCTTGAGTTATTTTTTTAGCATTCTGGTTTAAAAAGCTGTACACACAAATAAACTCACCGCTTTGAAAAGCCAATTTTCGCGAATCTGTTTTAAGTTGATTTATCGCATCAAATTTATCGCTTTTTAAATTATTGTTCGAACCATTGATAACGGCATAAACGAATATAAAAAGTCCAGTTATTAAAATAAGATACTTCATGTTGAGCTTGTTTAATGTTACCGTCTCTATGGACTAAAATTTATCCTATATTAACGAGTGTAATTTAAAAAAATAATAGTTGCGGTGCAACATGCAGATAGAGTACATTTTTATCTAAGTAGTGCCTATACCTTTATTCTAAATTCAGAAATAGCCTTAACACCATCTTTCATAACACGTTACGTTAATGGCGCACCGTTTTCTACAGATTTCGCAACAACGGCATCATTTAATAATAATTTTAATTTTGCTATAGGCTATAGAACCGATAAAACTTTGGCTGGTTTAACCCAACTCACAATAAGCAACAGAATGGTTGTTGGCTTAGCTTACGAATATAGTTTAAGAAGTGAACTCATCAACAAAGCAAGAGGAACTACAGAATTATTTTTACAGTTTCAGCTTTAACCAAATAACATTTTTATAAAAGATAATAGGGGAATCATTTTTATGTATTCCCTTATTTTTATTTTATACTTATTGAATCACATGTCATAATCTTATAAAAATATACATTCGTAATACAACAATTATTTCTACCTAAAATATCTAAAAGAAGGAGAGGCAAAAACGCGCCTTAAAATTATGCTAGCTTTTGGTAATAGTTATAAACTATACTTCTACTAGAAAGCAAAATCTAAAAATATCTTTTTTGTTTAAAAGGTAATTTCAAAGTCAGCCTTTACCGGGTTTACTATAGTGTAAAGGTCTGCTGTTTGTATTGAAACGTATCATTAATCCACCTAATAAATCATTCGCTTGCCATCAGCTTGTAAATGTTTTCAAAACACTGATAACATCAAACTAAAATCCCAATTCTGATAATTGAAATACTTCTTGGGCTTTGCCATTTTTTTTGTACCTTTAATTGTACGATTAATGTAGAAAATTCAGAAACAACAATCCTATAAATTTTATGAATACCAACTATATGAATACAAGTAAAATCTTAGTTTTTACCCTCTTGTTTTTTTCAATATTAAAAACAGAAACAATTAATGCACAAATTGAAAGTGCTAACAAAAAAAAGGATAACCTAAAAGGTCCAATTTGTTTGTATAAAAAAACAGTTCAAAAGGATTTTTTAGAAAAGTTTGGAGAATATGAACCTGGAAATTCCACGATAGCGGCTTGGTATATTTACGATAAAGAAGGCAGAAAAATATTCAGCCAAGAGCCAAATGAGTCAAATCACAAGTTTTTTAGCCGTGACATTTATTTATATGAAAAAGGAAAGCTTCAGGTAAGGGCTTCGTCTCTTGTTAATGTCAGTGATAACAATATTTCTCAAGATGGCTACCACAATTATTATTTTTATAAATATCTACCAAATAACACAATTGAGGAACGATTTTATGGTGCCGGAGGAAAGGAAGTTATAAAACTAACTGAAAAAATTGATAACAAAAACAATTTAATTGAAAGATATGCCCGTTTAGGAACAGACTGGGGTTTTAAACTGGTTAAAACATACGATGACAACTCACAAATAATAGAGGAAACAAAATATGACGGTTACGGAAAAATTAAATACAAACAAAACTGGAAAAGAGATGCTAATGGCAATACAACAGAATGGGTTGAATACAATGCTGATGGCTCGTTAAAAAATAAAAACACTTACAAATATAACAACGCCGGAAAAGAAACTGAAGTCATCTGTTATAAATCAAACGGTGCTATTGATTGGGGTGCCAAAAAGACTTATATTAACGATACTTTGCTTTCTAAATATTATGGATATACTGGAAACGAAAAAACACCCAGCTATATTTTTAAAATCGACTACAACAGTAACAATCAGCGTATTAAAGATGAATACGAATACTCAAAAGGTAAAAAAGTTGACGAATATATTACTCATATTTACAATGCCAGTGGACAAAATACTGAAACTCATTTTTTTAAAGATAAAAAGCTAACAGAAAAACATATTTTTTCTGATTTCGTTGGGGAACAAAACCAATTAAAGAAGACTGAGGTTTATGATTCGACAGGAAATATAGTGGAGTTGATTGAATATAGATATGATAAATACGGTAACGAAATTGCATACGAAAAATATAAGGTTACTACCAGTTTTGGAGAAAAAAAGAAGATTCCGGTAGAAAAACGAAAGGTTGAAATATCGTATTATGACGGAAACCCGAAATTCAAAGTTAAGGTGGCCTACGAAAAAAGAAAAAACAGCAAAAAGAAGAAAGAAAATTACATTATTTTTGATATTGACCAATTTGGTAGTGAACAACCAAAGCTCTATTTGTTTCGTAAACCTGGCGTAACTGGGGGAAAAGAGGTTGAAGTGAATCGCGGTGGTTTAAGAAGTTACCAGCTAAGCATGTTTTCACGCTTTTATTTATCTACTTACATTGTAGAATCAGGAAACTACATTGTATTAATGAAAAGACCTGAAAGTGATGGTGTTTGGAGCCTTGAAAACAGTCATGTTTTTCAGTATTAACTCGTAAACAAAATAATAACTAATAAAAGGAAAAAAATACGACTCATTGAAATGGGGGGTTAAAGTAACTTTAAGAAGCACTAAGTACCCCTAAGTGACATTTTTGGCGAAATCGCGGTAACAAGGTGTAATAATTTTGGAAATATTAGATTATCTAACAGCTTAACATGATATTTATACTTTATGAGTGACTCAAACAAAATTAAAAGGTAGCGATCAAAAATCGCTACCTTTTAAAAATAATTCATATTGCAAGGCGATAAGATTCACCTCAAGTACTTCTAAAAAATTTAATTGTTGTTTTTCATTTCAACGCCGTTTGTCGAAGAAGAAATCTTAGCTGTTCCGTTATTAAATTTATTATCGTAGACTCTCACTTCTATTTTGTTTGGCGTCGTTGTATTCGCGTTTACGCTCGATAAAGCAACGGTGTTTCCAACTTTTACATTAATATCATTTGAATAAATTTGAACATTCTTCATCACCGCAGTATGGGCATAAATACCTCTTGTGAATTCAGTAGAATTATTAGTAATTATATTACCGTAAATTTGTGTATCTCTAACCTCATCTGGTACAAAAATACCTTTTCCAGCATTCTCGATAACATTATTAAAAACTTTTGCTTGTTTTGCATATAAGGTAATTCCGGTACCATAACCTTTTATTATATTTCCGGAAATTTCATTATTATAGGTTGTTTCGGTATTGGCAACACCTCCGCCAATAGCATTACTGTTTAAATGCTTTTCTGAAACGCCAGTAATTCTATTGTTTCTAATTTTAACGCCTGTGGCCAAAGAATAACTTATACCATTTTCAGTATCGTTATTTTCAATGAGTGTATCATCTCCAATAGCTACTATAAAAGCAGATCGCGCACTCCCCTTTTCAACATTATTTCTAATAATAACATCCTTTACTATTTCGTAATAAATATAATTACCAGCACTGTCAATATCTCTTAACGCTTCAATATCAATTCCTGCCTTGGGATTAGTTCCCAAAGATTTTCCAGTGTCTACACCTGCGTTTAAAATTTGGCAATTTTCAACAATAACATCATGTGCGTTAACTATAGATATGTTATTTCTTCTACTTTTATCGATAATACAATTTTTTATAACAATGTTATGAGATGGTCTATAATCGGGATTAAAAGAGAATCCAATAGCTTTAACCATTATGCCATCGGCTGTAGAATTGTAGAAGTTCACACCATCTACAACCACATTAACAGCAGCTTCAAGCTTTAACAAATCGCTATCTTGACACCATTCTCTACCACCACATGTACTGTAGTTATGCTCGTCTCTATCGCCATGTAAGTTACCACCTGTTATCGTAACATTCGATTCCTTATATACGGCTAATAACGTAAAATCTGTAAAACCATTTGGCTGCACTCTTAAGTGCGTGTTATCGGTCATGTTTAAGTTAAAATCTGAAGGGATAAAGATATCACCCATTCTATATTTAGGCGGGAAATTATTTTCTTTACTTACCAAGAAGTAAGCATCCATTTTATCAATATTAAAAGTAGTTACACCCAAGGCTTTGGTTTTAATAAAAAGATCGCTTAAAATATTTCTATTATTTAAGGCAACCTCATCAGAAACTTTGCCCTCTACAATACCCCATCGGCTGGGAATAAAGTTAAAGTTCGTGTCTTTTAATTGAGGAGAAGTACCTGAAATGGTTAGCGATTTATTTAGCAACTCAGAATCTAAAGTTGAGCCCGTAGAGAAAATAATAGTTCCATTAATTATATCGCCTCCTTCATAAGAAATAGTTACATTTTCTGGCAGGGTAATTGTTTTACCACCAAGATCCATTATACAATTTATTACCACTGTAGCATTAGGTTTAACATCATCTAAAGTAAAATCACAAGGTGCAGTTACATTTTGTACATCGGGGGTCTGGGTTTCGGTAGTATCGGTATTTTCTGTGTTCTCTGTGTTCTCTGCTAAAAGCGCATCTGCTAAATCTTCCTTATTACACGACATGATTGTGGTTGACAGTAATACGAAGAAGAAAAAATTTCTCATAATAGTAATTTTAAGTTTTAATAATTAAATATAGATTAGACCGCAATTCAGAATGGGATGTTTACTTATAAAAAAAACACTGATTAATAAAATCTGATAGGAATTCGATTTTATAAGCACAAATGAATTTTAGTTGTCTAATGGTCTATTTACGAGTTGAATACGTTTTTGGATGTTTCAAATCGATTTTAAAAGCGCGAAAATAGAACCTTTTTCCTAAAACCCAAGCAAAATGTTAATAACTTATTAGAAATTAAGGCTTTATACCAAATCCAAACTAAAGAACAAATCGGGAAAAATTTTTAAAAATATCAATTATAAAGACGCACAACCATTCGTTAGTCTGCCTTATTTTTCATTTCACACCCTTCTATTTTGAATAAAAAGACTTTTTATCCAATAATTAAGTCGTAGAAAGAAAAATAAATATAAAAAATCATATCTTTAATATATTCGTTAAACCACGAAAGGACAATTTTAAGTTTTTATGATGATGCAGTATAGTCATCTGTATTTATATAAAAGAAAATTCATCAAAAAACATATGCAGGACATACAAATTACAACTTTAACCAAAGACACTTTAAAAGAAGCCTTAGACCAAAATTTATATTGGAAAGAAAATAATAAAGTTGTGCCTTTTTCGAAAAAAAAAGCCCATTGGTTACTACAAAACGAACGTATTGAAAGCAACGATGTTTGTGCCATTTTAGCTTATCAGAACGATACGTTAATCGCTTTTATTTTTTTAGTTCCAGACTATATCCAAACACAACAAGGCCTCGAAAAAATCTTTTGGAGTACCAGATGGTGGGTTCATAGTAAATACGAAAACTCGGTGCTTTCTACTTATACAAAAAAACTATCTCTAGATGCGGTAAAAAGTAAAGTGCTTATTAAACACATCGATATAAATACTTTAGAATATTATAAGAAACAATCCTTTAAAGAATTTGCTAAAAGGGATAAATATATTTTTGTTTTTAGCTTAGATTACAACCTAATTGTGAATAAGATTAGTTCTTTAAGAACGGTAGCACCGCTTTTAAAAATAGTTACCAAACTATCTTATGCCGCTGTGGCTTCAGTAAACAAATTGAAATTAAATAAATTTAGTAAAAAGCTAACGTACCAATATTTTGATACGCTAGATAGCAGCGCTTGGGATTTTATTAAAAAGCATTGTGAAAACGATTTAATACCCAAATCGAAAGCCTATATAAATTGGCAAATCGATAACCAACAATACCTTAAAACCAGTGCTACAAATAAGGCCCCTTACAAATGTTTACTCAGTAGTGTGTCTCACAACATATATAACAGCAATTTTTTAGTAGTAAAGGAAAACAAGAAAATCGGGTTCATCTCTGCTCTCATTAGAGCAGATGAATTCGTATTGCGTTATTTTCTATGCAAGAAAGAAGATTATGATCTCTGTTTAACCGCTGTAATGCATCATTTTATAAAGTCTAAATGCACCTATATTTTAACAGATAACACCGATTTAGGTAAACAAATTCAGAAACAATATATATGTGTTTATACCAACAAAAAACAGCAATATTCTTTAGCGCACCATGCTATTAACTATAATTTTACTAGCGCGCTTATTCAAGATCAAGATGGTAATTTCTCGTAAATTTAGATGGTATGAATTTTATAGACAAACTTAAACACGCCTTTAAAAGTAATCCTTCCCAACCTGCTCTTTGTATTGATGAGGTATTTTATACCTATCAAGAATTATCGGATGCGATTTATAAAATTCGGATTCATATTCAAAACACTATACCTTTTGAAGAAAACTTAATCGGTTTAGTTGCGAATAATGATTTAGAAACTTATGCCTCTATTTTTGCATTATGGTTTGAGAATAAAGCTTATATCCCCGTAAATCCGTTTGCGCCTTTAGAGAGAAATTTGAAGATTTTTAATCAAACTGAAGTTAATACCGTTTTCGATTCCTGCACTAACTCTGGTTTTAATACTTATTTTAATGTTTTTTGTGCATCGAAACAGCACTTAATAGATTCTGAAATAAACTTGGCAAACACCGTTTTTTCTGAAAATGCTATCGCTTATATTTTGTTTACTAGCGGAAGCACGGGCACACCCAAAGGCATCCCAATACGTTTTAAAAATGTAAATGCCCTTTTAAACGCATTCGACAAAGAACCAGCATACCAATTAAATAACACTGATAAATGCCTAATGATGTACGACCTCACTTTCGATGCCTCTTTAACTGCTTTTTTACCCGCATTTTTAGCAGGAGCTTGTTTGTATACTGTACCTGGCGACTCTATAAAGTACTTCTCTATTTTTAAATTATTAAACACATACGAATTAACGGTCTTAAAAATGGTGCCTACCATAATAAACTACCTTCGTCCTTATTTCGCAGAAATAAATGCACCAAGCGTTAGGTACTGTATATTTGGAGGTGGTAAATTACATGAAAATATTGTAAAAGAATGGCTTAAATGCATTCCAAATAGCACGCTGTACAACCATTATGGGCCTACAGAGTGCACAGTTTGCAGCAGCTATTACACTTATAAAACTAACGGCAACAATCAAACTTACAATGGTGTATTACCTATTGGTAAACCTTTAAACGGCATTGATTTTATGCTTTTAAATGATGCCAACCAAAAAGTAAAGGTTGGTGCTCACGGTGAATTATGCTTATCTGGCGACCAGCTTACCACGGGGTATTGGAAAAACGAAGCCCTCAATGCGTTAGCTTTTTTTGAAATGAATAATAAAAGATATTATAGAACAGGAGATATCTGTTACCTTAACGAGGAAGGCGATCTTATGTATGTTGAAAGAAAAGATTTTCAGGTGAAAATTAGAGGTTTTAGAGTCGAACTTGGTGAAATAGAATATCATATTCAAAATAAAATTAAAAATCATATTAGTGTCATAGACATTGATAATAACAACGGAACAAATGAAATTGCACTAATTATTGAAGGCGAAACTATAGACACCAATGATTTGTTTAATTATTTAAAAACAAAACTTCCCAATTATATGATTCCAACTAAAACGTTTTTCTTACCAAAACTTCCACTTAACGACAATGGTAAGCTTGATAGAAAAAAACTAAAAACACTAATAGAATAAATATGACAAAAGAAGCCATTTTAAAAAAAGTTACCCAATCTTTCGTAAAAATACTAGAACACCATAATTTTGTATTAGAAGAATCTACCACAGCTAGCGATGTAGATGGATGGGAATCTATTACCCACATGTTAATTATAACCGATATTGAGACCGTTTTTGGAATTAAATTCAAACTCATGGAATTAATGAATATGAATAATGTAGGAGATTTAATTAACTGTATTTCTACCAAATTAGAACCTTAGCTTTTTGTATAACGTGTAATTTTTATTAAACCATCATTAGTTTTTACCAAAAATTTATCGTCGTAATTTAAAACAATTTTCCCCGAAGGTTCTTTGCAATATGTGTCTAACAGCGGTTGGTGCACGATTTTTTCGGCAGTAAATATTTTATAATTTACATTATCAAACGTAGCAAAACTACCCTGAGAACCAATACCAAAGCTTTTAATACACTTTAGTATCTGGTTAGTATTACAGTTTGTAAAATCGAGCTTTTGCATGCCTTCAGTACGGTTAAAATATGTTGAATTACCACTTTGTTTTCTACCAACATAAGTAAAATTTTTGGCTAGAAGTATTTTCCATGCTTCTTTAAAAACAATACCCTCTAGTTTCATTGCTAGATGATACAACAGACCTAAATCAATATCTGGTGTTAAAGTTTCTTTTTTCTGAAAAATAATAGCTCCAGTATCAATACCATCGTCTATATAATGTGCCGTAGCTCCGTAAAAATTATAATCGTCATAAAAAACTCCATTTAAAGGTGTTTTACCCTGTAAATAAGGAAGATATGTTGGGTGTACATTGATTAAAATTTGCTCTTTTTTGAATTTATGAACAGGAAAAATAATTGGACAACCATTTGAAATGAGAATATCGAAATTTGATTTTATTAATTTTTTTAAAACAATATCCTTATCTTTCATAGTAAAAGTATGGTGAGCTATGCCCTTTTGATCAAGTATTTTAGTTAAAACAGTTTGTTCTAGGGCGTAAATGGTAATACAATCAAGAGAAACCCTATCTAAAAGTTGTTCTAAAACATGAAATCTAGAACCTAAAAAAACAATATTTTTACTATGCTTCATCGTGTGTAGTTTGTACAGTACAATTAACGTTATACCATTGTTATAAATGAAAGATTTAAATAGTTTTAAAATATGAAAACTTCAGCTAATAAAAAAAAAGGTATTGGTTCTTTTTTTAGTTTTATTAATCCTAAATCAGAAACATTATTACCTCATAGCAATACCTTTATTCCAGAGAACTCAGTGTTGTTGTACTCAGGAAGACAGGCGATTAAATATGTTATTAATAGCATTACAAATACCAAAAACATACAAACCATTTGGTTACCAGAGTATTACTGTATGCATGTTACCCTATGGTTAAAAAAAACATATCCCAATATAAAAACTTACAGAGTGGAGCCGTTAAATCCCGATTTTGTGGTGAAAGCGTCTCAATTTGTTAATAAAAACGATATTATCCTTATTAATAATTTCTGGGGAGTGAGTAAATGTTTAGTTGACAAACCAGATGGCCTTGTGGTTATAGAAGATCATTCTCACGGTTGGTTAAGTACAACTTGTATAAATAGTAAAGCAGATTATTGCGTCGCTTCCCTTAGAAAATCTTTACCTATCCCCCTTGGAGGCATCGCCTGGAAACCCGATGGAAAAATTATTAATCGACCAAAATTGTTACCACCAGATCGTTTTGTTTCTATTTGGGATACCATAACGGAAGCCATGACATTAAAACATGATTTCGAGAGCACTTACGAGATTGATAAAAAAGAAAAAAGTTTAGAGCTAATTAACCTTGCGGAAAAACAATTGCATATTAATTTTGATTTAACCCATTTAGAAGATAGTCATAAAAAAAATATTGAAAGTTATATGAATATCAATGTACTAAAATTAAAATCTAAAAATTTAGCCACGCTTAGTACCATGCTAAAACACCACGAAAATTGTGCATATATGGCTTTAAATCCGGATGCTTTTGGACTTATATTACACTTACAAAACGAAACTGTTATGCAGCAACTGCGCTTATATCTTATTAATCATAATATCTATCCGTCGCAACTGTGGCCAGACAATGTATTACGTTATGGCTACTTTTTAAACATACATATTGATTATAGATATGGCGGTGAAGATATGGAATATATTGCTGAAAAATTAAACGCTTTTAGCATTTGAAAATCACAGTATATTTTGTAATTTTTGTAAAACAATCACCGTCTTATAAATGGATAAAACAAATTAATAACAACGTGTTTTTAACTCATTTTTTTAATATCACGACTTTACCAAAGCAAAATAATTAGGTATGTACAAAACCATTTTTAAAAGAATCATAGATATCATATTGTCTGCCATAGGTCTAGTACTACTTGCACCAGCATTCGTTAGTATTTATATCTGTTTGATGTTTTACAATAATGCTAAGCCATTATTTTTTCAGCGTCGACCAGGAAAAAATGAAAAGATCTTCAAAATTATGAAGTTTAAAACTATGACAGACAAAAAAGACGCTAATGGAGAGTTGTTACCCGATGCCATGCGAACAACTCGCTTTGGATCTTTTTTAAGAAAAACATCTTTAGATGAAATACCTCAATTAATAAACGTGTTAATTGGAGATATGAGTTTAATTGGTCCAAGACCTTTACGTGTGCGCTATCTGCCCTACTATACCAAAGAAGAAAAAATTAGGCATACCGTAAAACCAGGAATTACTGGTTTGGCACAGGTTTCGGGCAGAAATGCTATTGGCTGGGATGAAAAACTTCAAAAAGATATTGAATATGTAAACAATTTGTCTTTTACATTAGATGCCAGTATTTTTTTTAAAACTTTATTGAAAGTTATAAAATCTAATGATATTGAAATAAGTGAAACGACCTTAAATTTTGATGAACTGAGAAAACTTAAACAAAATAAAAAATAGTGCTTAGATGGATAGCGTTGTCATTTGTTACGATGCATCGACACTTTTTTTCATTAGTAAATATGTATTTGTTTTATTCAGCAAAAATAAGCGGAACAATTAACGACTAAGCGGCTATTTTTTTCTGTAAATTACGCCAACCTGCCTACTGTAGGCAGGTTGGTGATTTATTAATCATATAGTAAAATGGGTCGGACACTAAAAAATAAACCTTTAGTTTTCTCGGGTAATAGCTCTATACGTGTTTTTACGATAAGCTGGAAAAAAACCAATTTTACGGCCTTTTTTTTCTAAACCACCGTCATCTAACCCGATCTCATCATTAGTTATTTTATCTAACTCGTTGTAAACCGCTTTATTTATAATTTTTCTGCCGGTATAAAACACAAGATCATCATCATTTGGGAAGAAGGATTTTTTGTATTTGTATAAATTATCGAAATCTTCTCTTCCACCACCAAGAACGTAGTATTTAAAATGCTGCAATCGCGCCCATTTCATAACCTCTACTTTCAAAAAATCGTTAGGTCTTAAGCTAAAATAATCCATTATAGTACCTCCTAAATATGAATATAAAGTATTATTAGAAGTTAAAATAAGTTCTGTAGAAATGGCAATACCATCTTTATACACAAAAGCAAAAATAATTTTACCTTCACATAAACGCACAATATTTTTAAAATAACATAAAGAATAAAAATAATCGGTGTTCGCGTTTACACGTCTCATTGTACTTATATAGATGTCGTAAAATCTCTCGATATCTTCATCTTTAACATTATTATAGACAATATGACTTTTTAAATTATTATTAACCGCTTTTCTATAATTATTTCTAACTTTTTGCTTTAAAGAAGCCCACTGTTGCTCATAATCTAATAAACGGCCTCTTACATTAGACAGTGTTGGTATTAATGTTCCAGAATAAAACTGACAATTATTGTTGAGACTAAATCTTATAAACTCTGAAACCACATTGTTTTCTTTATACCAAGAATCTATTAATTCCCAAAATTTTAAAAGATACCCGCGCGACATGTCTTTGTTAAACAATGGCCCGCTATAACCATACGGAGAGATAACATCGTAATAAATCGTGTTTCGAAGCTTATATGGAATTTCCCTTAAAACAAAAGGCATTAATATTAAAACCTTATCCTCAACTTTTAGTGTAAAATACCTTAAGCCATCGTATGTAGATTCATTTTTTTCGGGAGTTAAAAACATGAAAAAAGGATTGACAACCTCGAAGCCATTTACAGTGTCTTTATACACATTAAAATCGTATTCATTTTGTATTTTATGTACTACTAACTCCATAGTATTTACCAAATTTTTAAAATAATAAATCTCTTATTTCGGTTAAACTCCTTATTTTAAATGTGGGTTTCTTGTAGGGAAGCGTATTGAAGGACTGTGGATGAATATTAACCCCGTTATCCAATAAACAAATACTTGTCCACCCCAATTTATTAGGTGCTTCAAAATCTTTGCTCGTATTATCTCCTACATATACATATTTGTAATGACTCCCATATTTCTCAACAAAATATTTAAAATTATTTATGTTTGGTTTCTCAGATCCGAATGCTTCAGAAATCACGATATCATCAAAATAATCGTTTAAACCCAAAGCTTCAATTTTATGTTGTTGCTGAATGCATCTGCCGTCGGTAATCAATCCAGTTTTATACACGCTTTGTTTTATATTATCTAATAGCATTTTATTAGAATCGGTTAAATATATATTTGGTTTATGATTTCTATATCTTTTAATCAAATCGTTAACAACAACGCCTTGTATATTATTTTTAAAGATTACGGTTTCAAAAACATTTTTTTTCTCTTGATAGGCCAAAATCATTTCAGCCAAAATTAACTTCGCTGTTTTATTTGTTTTCTTCGAAAGAAAATCAGCAATATCTTTAAAAGCAGATTTTAAAAAATCTATTTCTTTATACAGTGTATCGTCCAGATCAAATACTATAATTAAATCAGTCTTTATAATCATCAACTAATATTTCATTATCATATCTCAGCATTAATAAATTTGATTTCCAATCGTCGTAAAATTCAATGGCTTCATTAAAAAAATATTCTTTAATAATCCACTGTGGAAAATTTGCACCCGCCAGATAAGTTAAAGGATACCCCCCTCCAAATCTCGCATTTATCTCAATACCGTAAATTTCATTCGTTTCAATATGCTTAAAAAACTGAGCCGTTAAACAGCCAAGGGCTCCATCAATATGATATAAGTGTTGTTTAATAAAATCTACTAAAATATTTTTTTTAGTAACACCTTTATTAACTTCTCCATCTCTTACTTCTATACGTTTTCTGGGAATTACCGACTTTAAATTACTCTTTTTGTCGTAGTAAAGATCGCAAGTATACTCCTCGTATTTATCGTGATCTAAATATTCTAAAAACATTAAGTTTTTATTGGTAAAGTGGTATTCTGTTAGGTCTTCTTGATTTTTAATTATAAAATTATCCACACTTCTACTGCCATTATAGGGTTTTATAAATAGCGGCAACTTATAATTATATTTTGAATATTCTTTTGCAACATTAATGTTGTGTTCAACAAAAAAAGCATTCATCTTTCTTTTGTCTCTGCAAATGCTGATGAATGCCGTTGAGGAAACTACTGGAAAAATACCGTTTTTTATGAATTTTTTTTTATTTTCAGCTAAAAGCAGAAGTTCTGTATCGATGGTGGGAATTAAAACTTTTATGTTATTATTCTTACATATTTCCAATAATTCCTTTAAATAGCTTTGGTGACTCACTAAAGGAAGTTGGAACGCCAGGTCGGAAACATGGCAAGCTGCAGAAAGGCCAGTGTTAAAATCTGTTGTCATAACCTTTCCTTCTGGCACCATTTTTTTTAGTTCTTTTTGAAAGGCTTTAACTAAAGAAACGCGCCTTCCAGCAGAGGTTATTAAGATATTCATTGTGGTTTATAAACAGGTTAAAATATACATTTGATGTGGTTAAATTAAAGAAAAAAAACTGTAATTTAATAGAAATTAGATAATAAACCATTTTTAAAGTTATCCTGTCATACAAAAACTAACGGCGCTGTGTTTCGGGCTTTAAATAATTTATAACATATGGAATTTCACAAAATCAAAAGCCAAAAAAAGCCCTAAAAAAGGGCTTTTTGCAATATTCTATGTAAATTGATTTTATAACTCATTAAAAATAGAGTGCATTAATCGTTTTTTATCATTTAAACTCTCTTCAAGTGAGATCATCGTTTCAGTTCTGTAAACTCCCTCGATATCATCCAGCATAAAAATTACTTCTTTTGCATGCTCGGTACTTCTTGCTCTAATTTTGCAAAAGATATTAAACTTCCCCGTTGTAATGTGCGCTACGGTAACAAAAGGAATTTCGTTAATACGTTCTAAAACAAACTTAGTTTGGGATGTGTTTTTTAAAAATACTCCAACGTAAGCTATAAATGAATACCCCAATTTTTTGTAATCTAAATTTAAGGAAGAGCCTCTAATAATACCAGATTCCTCCATTTTTTTTACACGCACGTGAACGGTCCCCGCTGAAATTAATAATTTTTTGGCAATGTCTGTAAAAGGAATTCTTGTGTTGTCGATTAACATATCAAGAATTTGATGATCAATTTCGTCTAATTTAATTTTCCCCATAATTAACGTTTGTTAAATAAAGTGCAAAAATAGCATATAATTATTACAAAATAACCATTATTTATGGATAAAACTGTTAAAACAATGCAATTTTATTATTATTTATGACTACGAAATCGTTTGCGTTAAAAACTTTTAAACCATTTCCATGCTCATCGGTCACGCTCATGTAATTCGCATCTAACTCCTTATGAGCAAAATAATTAGTTAAATCGTCAATTTTTTCAACTGTGGGTATAAACTCTATTTTATTATTAATTAATTTTTCCTGATACATAAAAGCAATATCCTGGGTTGTCTGCTCAGTTGTTTTAACGTTTCGTATAATAACATCAAAGAAACACTTTTCGTTTTCAGGAATACCTAAATATCCCTCATAAGAACTCCCATTTACCTCATTTTTGGCAATGTAGTCTAAAGATTCTAATAGTGCTATGTAAATAAACTCACGTGTTTTATCGCGACTATAATCCCGCTTATAATGACCTGCTTCAAACAAAATAGTAGGCACATTTTCACTTTGAAACATGTCACCTACACAGTTTAAATTAAAAGCATCATCATAAACACCAACTTGATTGGGAATTAGCTTTTGAAGCTTGGTATTCATAACAGCAATTACCTCCATAGCCATTTTTCGGTTCGCTGTAAGTTTACAACTTTTGTCTTGAGCAGGCGAAAGAAAGGAGACTGTAGCAGAACGGCCGGTGTTTCCCGCCCCAAAAATAGTGCGTTGCCCATGCAGATTATAGCAAAAATGAGGTTTAAAATTGTTAAAAACCGACCTTAAAATTACACTCTCTGGTTGCGACAAGTTTTGAGCATCTCGATTTAAATCGACTTGATTAGCGTTTAGCCTAGTATAGACCAGCGCGCCATCTGGGTTTAAAATAGGTATAATGTATAAGGTACAAGACTCTAAAATATGAGCTATTTGAGTTTCTGTACTTGAAAGCGTATTTAAAAGATCAAAAAGCGCTTTTGTGGTTGTCGATTCATTACCGTGCATTTGCGACCACATTAAAACTTTTTTATTTCCAGTACCAATTTTAATGACATGAATAGGATTGCCCAATACAGAAGTGCCTTTAATATCTGCACGCCATTCTTTATGTCGTGATTTAATTAAAGGCTCAATATGATGATGCGTTATATAGCGATCGCTTAATCGTTTTTCTCTATGTTTTAAAAACAGTGCTTTAATATGCTCGATGTTCATACTTTTTGTTTAGGATACAAATGTAAACAATAACTAATTTACAAATGTAAACAATAAATTAGGAACATGATGTTTACAAAACCAACCTATATTTAGGTCGTATATGTGCGTTTAAGCAATATTATCTTTCGCAGTATTATTTATATCACTATTTACTGTTTATCAGTGCATTAATATCTTTGAAATGAAGTATTAATTTAAATTGTTTTAACTAGTTTAACCTAATATTTCTTTTATTGCGTTTAATTTGTTACATTTGTAACATATTTACAACACACAACTTGTTTACAATGATAAACAGCGAGGCTTTTGCTAAACGACTTCAAAAAGTAATAGATTATTATGGTGAATCTGCATCTTCTTTTGCAGAAGAAATAGGTGTACAACGCTCAAGCATATCTCATATTCTATCTGGAAGAAATAAACCGAGTTTAGATTTTGTTTTAAAAATACTCGCCTCTTTTCCCGAAGTTGAATTGTATTGGCTTTTAAACGGGAAAGGTCATTTTCCTCCAAAAGCTCAAGAAGAACCTATACACCATAAGGCTCCAGAATTAAAGTTTGAAGAAATTACTAAACCTGAAACAACCCTTGACAAACAGATTGAGCGTATTGTTATTTTCTATAGAGACGGAAGTTTTAAAAATTTTGAGAACTAATACCAAATTAACAAAACGACATTTAAAAATTAAATTGGTAGAATATCCTCATTCTTTAGTAGCTTTGCTTTAAAATTTATGTTATGCGTGTACTGTTTTTTGTATTGATGCTTGGCCTTTTTGGCTGTTACGAAACTTCTAGAGATTGTAAAGATTATAAAACAGGAGCATTTTACAGCGAAGTTGTTATAGACAACATTCTTTATAAGTCGACGTTTGAAAGAACTGATGATATCCAAATTGAAACCTATAACAAGAAAATTGATTCGTCTAAATTACGATGGATAAATGATTGCGAGGTTATTTTTAAAACTATAAATCCTAAAAATAGGGCTGAAAAAAAGGATATTCATCTCAAAATTTTAACGACCACCGATTCGTCCTACACGTTTGAATATTCTTATGTTGGCGAATCTTTAAAACAAAAAGGTGTTGCTTATAAAATTAAAAAGTAAAACCAAATAAAACTATGAGGTCGAGATTTAAGGTCAATTTTTTCAATAAATTCGCAGATTAAACTAAAAAATAGTTCAAGAAAAGGTGGCTTCAATCGAACGGATATAAAAACGACTCTACTGCAGTAAACTTTATATTATTCTGTTCTAAAACTTCGTAAGTTAAAAAGATTTCTCCCCAATATATACCATCAGAAAAATCAGCAATAATCCATTTGTGGTTTAATAACTTTACGGTGTTAATCATCATTTTTTTTCCTTCATTTGCCGAAAAAGGTACAATAGGATGTTCGCCAGTAACCGCATTTAATCTATACAACTCATCTTTAATAAAAGGGATTAATTCTGAAACTTGGTATCCTTCATTTTCAAAATAACTAATAGCGTCTTCATTTCTTTCTAAATTAAAATGCGACAGTTTTAATATATCATCCTGCAAAACCGCCACAGAGTCCTTGTATTTTTGCGATTGTTCTCTATATAAATCTAATTTAATGTTTAATTTATCGAATGTTCGCTTAGCATTAACGTATTGGAACAACACTAACAAGGCGGTAAAAACAAACAGATACATTAAGATTTTTTGCTTCATTTTTTAATTTTTATTTTGACTATGGTCAATTTGAGAATCGTACTATTTTAGTTTTAACTCTGTTAAATACTGTTTTTAAATATCTAATTGCAAACCATCGTAAGCTAAGTGAACATTTTGTGGTAATGTTTTCTCTACTTCATCATGGAACCCTAAAAGATGGCTAATATGAGTAAAATACGCTTTTTCTGGTTTTACTTTTTCAACAAAGGCCAAAGCTTCATCTAGATTAAGATGTGAAATATGCGGTTCTATACGCAGCGCATTAAGAACTAGAACTTTTAGATTCTTTAGTTTTTCAAGCTCTTGATCATCAACAGTCTTAATATCAGTTAAATACGCAAAATTATTAAATCTATACCCGTAAACTTGAACGAAATAATGGTCGGCGTTAATAGGTATCACATCCATTCCTGACAAATTAAAGGGTTTGTTTTCTATGCTATTAGTAATTATTGTGGGCGATCCTGGGTATTTGTTTTCCTTAACAAAAATGTAGGCAAACCTGTTTTTTATGGATTCTATAACACGCTCATGTGCGTAAATTTGCATGTCCCCGTTCATATAACACAAGGGTCTAATATCGTCTATGCCAGCAACATGATCGGCATGTTCGTGAGTAAATAAAATACCGTTAATTTTCTCGCATCCGCAATTAAGCATTTGTTGCCTAAAGTCTGGACCGCAATCTATCACGTAAGCAAAATCGTTCCATTCAATTAGAACAGAAACTCGTAAGCGTTTATCTTTTGGATTATCACTTAAACAAACCGGATGCTTACACCCTATTACTGGAATACCCTGAGATGTACCTGTGCCAAGAAATGTGATTTTCAAAATGCCATTTATTTAAACACAAAAATAAGCTTATTTTTTTATTTGCTTTGGTTATTTGGTATCTTTGTGTATATCAGTAATCACTAAAACAAACAAATGGAAATCACCCTTAAAGGAGATAAAAAGTTTGATGATGTACCTTCATTAAAAACTAAAGCTTTACGTATAAATTTAAACGAAAATATTTATGGTTCTTTTGCCGAGATTGGTGCTGGACAAGAAACCTGTCGTCATTTTTTTAGAGCTGGCGGGGCTTCTGGAACTATCGCGAAAGCCATGTCTGCTTATGATAAAGATTTTAGTGATGCCGTTTATGGTATAGAAGACGATAAGCGTTACGTTACAGAATCTCGTTTGCGCAAAATGTTGGCCTACGAGATGGAACTGATTGAGCAACGTATTAAGAGAGATAAACACCCGAATAAAATATTCTTTTCTTATGCCAATACCGTAGCAACAATAGATTTTGCTAAAAAATTTAAAGGACACGGCTGGGTAGGTATTAAGTATCAAATAGACCCTAAGGGCGGTTATAACGATATCATTCTTCATATTCGTTTTAAAGAAACAGATACACGATTACAGCAAGAAACATTAGGAGCTTTGGGTACTAACCTTATTTATGGAGCGTTTTACAAGTACAACGAGCCAAAAAAATTATTGAGGTACCTCTACGATAACCTAGATAAAGATCAATTAGAAATCGATACGATTAACTTCTCTGGCCCTATTTTTAAAGATGTCGATAACCGATTAATGAGCCTACAATTGGTGAAAAACGGAATGACCGATGCGGTTATGTTTGGCCCCGATGGCAATAATGTACTTCCGGCCAGAGTGTTTTACAAAAAAAATATTTTAGCCTTACGCGGAAGTTTCAGGCCTGTTACGAGGGTGAATATGGCTATGTACAAGAAGTCTTACGAGATGTTTGTTAAACAGAATAAAGTAAATGCCGATAATACCGAAGTCGTTTTCGAGATCACCTTGTCTAACTTGCGTGCGGAAGGTGAAATAGACGAACAGGATTTTATGGATCGAGCCGATTTATTATGCTCACTTGGGCAGTCGGTAATGATTTCCAATTTTCAGGAATACTATAAAGTCGTTGAATATTTTTCGCGTTACACCAAAGCTAGAATGGGTTTAGTTATGGGCGTTAATAATTTAATTGAAATTTTCGACGAGAAATATTATCGCCATTTAAGCGGCGGTATTCTGGAGGCTTTCGGCAAATTATTCTTTAAAGATATTAAAGTGTATTTATATCCGATGATGGATCCTGAAACAGGAGAATTGATTACTAGCGAAAATTTAAAAGTACACCCACGTATGAAAGAACTTTACAAGTTTTTTAAATACAACGGTAAAGTAGTCGATATTAAAGATTACGATACCAGTATCATGAATGTTTTCTCTAGAGACATCCTTAATAAAATTGAAAGTGGAGAACGTGGTTGGGAAGATATGGTGCCTGAAGGTACAGCCGATTTAATTAAAGACTATAGGCTTTTTGGCTATTCTCGAAAACCTTTAAAACCCTTAACCCTTAAAAAAAGAACAAAAAAATAGGATTTTTATAATCTATAAAATCGAGGCACTATTACTAAAATAGCGCCTCTTTTTGTTTGCATACAAGCACACTTACCCCAAAATCTGCGCCGCGTGGTCTTTTGTTTTAACTTTGTCAATAACGCGTTCCACTAGTCCGTTTTCATCAATAATGAACGTTTTTCTGTGAATGCCATCAAAAGTCCCAATCATTAATTAACGAAATTCAATAATATAGATAAAGCCGTGATTTTTATGTAAAATGGTATCGTATGAAAAACGATAAAAATGGTTAAACTCATTACCGAAGACACATATACTCATAGACTGATTTTCATTATCAAGAACTTATAAACTTAGCAAATTAATAACGAAAAATTGAGAAAAGTGCACCAAACAGAGCTGAAAGTTAAAAATAAACAAGAAAAATAGACTGTATTTTAAAAATTTCTTTTTAAATTACAAGTCGTTAGAAAACCCAAATCTATAGTTATATAAAAAAAATCTGGAATGTCTAGTTTTGTTGGTACGTTTTTAAGTGAATAAATTAACTTAGCAAAATGGGTAGAATAGTTTATGATCAAAGTTTTAAAAAAACCTTAGTAGAATTGTTAAATTCAGGTAAATCTGTAAAGGATCTCACGAAAGAGTTTGGGGTTAGTCAAGCTTCCATCCATAGATGGGACAAAGAGTTTAATACAACAACTTCACAAGATAACAGCCAATCAGAAATGCTTAAAATTAAGGCCTTAGAAAAGGAATTAAAGGATGTAAAGTTAGAGCGTGATATATTAAAAAAGGCGGTAAGCATCTTTTCCAAGAGCGACAAGTAATATACCGGTTTATTAAACTTAATACTGGTCTATTTCCTGTTGAAAAGATGTGTAAGTGCATGAGAGTTAGTAAAAATAGCTATTACACTTGGCTACGTGTTGGACAATATAAAGGTCAGAAAAGTTCTGTTTCTCATTTAAAATCAAGGGTTATAGCTATTTTTAACGATAGCAAACAAATTTATGGCAGTTTACGTATCCAAAAATCATTGGAACGTGAGGGCATTGTTTACTCAAGGTCCTATATCGCTTTAATTATGAAATCACTGGGTTTAAGGAGCGTACTAAGCAAAAAGTTTAGAGTTTGTACAACCGACTCTAATCATACTTTTGCTCTAGCAGACAATATGCTAAACAGAAACTTTAAAAGCACAAAGTTAGGCGAAAAATGGGTTTCAGACATTACCTACATAAAAGTTGGTGGTCAATGGAATTACCTTACAACTATTTTAGATTTAGCAGATAGAAAAATAGTATCCTGGGTATTGACTGAAAATATGGATACTGAAAACACCGTTTACAAAGCTTGGTTACAAGCTAGAAAGAATAGGGATATAACTAACAATCATATTTTTCATTCCGATAGAGGCGTACAATATGCGTCGAATAAAATGACCAGCGTTTTAAACTCTAGTAAGAAAATAACGCAAAGTATGAGCAGGAAAGGGAACTGCTGGGATAACGCTGTTGCAGAGAGCCTATTTAAAACAATAAAATACGAATGTACAAATAGATATGTTTTCAATTACTATTTAGACGCTTACAAAGTTATTGAACAGTACATTAAATGGTATAATTGTAAAAGACTTCATTCCGCTTTAGACTATAAATCTCCAATGGAAATGGAAGCAGAATTAATAATGAAAAACAATAAAAATGTAGCTTAAAAAATAGTACCAAATTTATTAGGTAGTCCAAAAACTTTGGTTTTAACTAGATTAGCCCCAATAAGTTCGTTGTATTATTTTAAATTTAAAAACAGTATATTTTAGACATGAAATCAAAAATTTTATTTTTCTTAATTTTAAATGTCCATTTTCTCAGTTTTGCTCAAGAATATAATAATTCAAAATATTATAAACTCTATAAAGGTGGAGAAAAAATATTGAGACCTGTTATCTACGTACTTAATGATTGTACAAACGATTTACAAAAAACAGAAGGTGGAGAAATTGTTTTTAAAATTGATAATCAAATATTTATATACAAACCTATTAAGCATAAAAAAGTTAGCTTATCACTTAATGAATTTAAAAAAATTGAATTTAATAAAGTAGAAACGCTAATAGATTTGGAATATCAAGAGTATTTAAAGGTATCTAATAAAATTATGAATGAAAAAGGTTTCAAACCTCCTGCACCCATTAACCATTCAATATTGAAAATTATTGTTGTTTCAAAAAAGGAAAATAATATTGTAACTTATGAAACTGATTGGTTGTATTCTAAGTTTTAAGGTATAAGTAGCGAAACAATAAATGCTGCCTACACCGCGGAATATAACGCCAATACAGTAAGATGGGTTTGGACACCAAATGGTAATAATAGATATGTCAATTATTTTGACTCAAGAACTAGTAGCGGTAAAAGAGGCCCTACTTATTCAGGAAATCAAAGAAATTATTCTGATAATAATGATGACGTAGGAGACCAATTGCCTTGTCTTTTTGGACAAGTAAAAATTGGCTACGATTGTGTGAAGATTTTGGAAGATGAGGATCATATTTTTAATGAGCTTACAAACCCATGTGCAAAAGATATTTTTTCTGAAATAGAAAACGCATTATTCATAGAACAATATATGGGACAATATGTAGGTGCAATTGGCTATTCTTTATATGAGTGGGATAAAGAATATGGTACTGGTGGAAGCCTTGGTTGGAGCTATTATAAATCTATGGCTTGGGGAGGTTTATTTCAAACAGATCCCAATACGGGCTTAATAACATCAGAAACGGATGCATTTAAAGAATTAGAACCTAATGCAAACAATAGACAAGATATTGCAGATATAGTAGTTAACGAACTTAAAAATAATAGTGATGCGAAAGGAACGAAATGTAATTAGATTTTTTATAGTTTTAGCCTTTTTGTTAAATGTTTCAAGATTGCCTGCACAACAAAAAATTAATGGCAAATATTCCATGGTTGATGGAACAGGATATTTTTGGACAGACTATACTTTTGACATAAATAGCACATTTACTTTTGAAGAAGGCGGAGACTTAGGGACAGAGTCTTATGGGCAAGGTCATTATACTATAAAGAATGATAGTTTATTTTTAAATTATGATTTAACTGAGTTAAAAGAAGAAAGCTATTTTAAAGCAAAGAAATATTATAATTTTAAAGATTCAATTCAAATTAAATTAAACATTTATAATTATAACCATGAGCCATTATATAATATGCAGGTTTATGCTTTCCCTAAACGTAAATCGACCGAATCTGATAAAAATGGGCTAGCGGTTCTAAAATTTAAAAAAGAGAAGCGAAAAGATAAATTAGAAATCCATATTGATGGGGAGTTTTTAGCGAAACAGATTATCTATTTAGATTTTGATATAAATTATAATATCGATGTTTTTATGAACGAATCTGTAATTCAGGGTTTTGGACATCCAGAAGCAATAAAAAATCAAATTGACAGATTTAAAATTATCGAAATTTCTGAAAAATATATTAGGCTTGAAAACAATAATAAAGAAATAAAACTGATTAAAATGTTGCAATAAGCACGAACCTTTATAATTAAATAATCAGCTCTTAGAAATTATAGAACGAGTTGATTACTATTTGGTTTAGTAGTATTTGTGAGTAATTCTGGGTCAGGTTAATTTCTTGGGGATTAAGCAAATAATTTGTGCAATCTAAAGAGGAAAAAAGTGGTATCTGTTACACCTCTTAAGTTAGCTCTAAATAATTTGATCTTTGCATTAAAAGACTCTGCATTAGCATTTGTACTTCTGTTAGAGTTTATCCAAAATTTTGTGTTTTTGAAAAATAATTTCAAAATTCATAGGTTAAAATAATATTGATTATAACCTGTTTGGAAAACAAATATACAATTGATTGTAAATTTGGCCCCATTTAAATCGGGTTTTCTTCCATTTTTTACTGATACTTTGAGCTGCTAAATATATTGATTTCAGGGCTGCATCATCATTTGGAAAGACTTTTTTGTTACGTGTATATTTTCTTAAACTGGCATTAAAACTCTCAATGATATTGGTCGTATATATGAGTTTTCTAATCTCTTTTGGGTAGTTTAAGAAGACGGTTAAATTGTCCCAATTGTTTTCCCACGACTGTACGGCAGAGAGATATTTATCTTCCCAGTTTTGTTTAAATACTTCAAAAGCCTCTAAAGCAAATTTCTCATTATCGGCTTGATAAATAGCTTTAATATCGACCATAATTGGCTTACGGTCTTTATAGCTCACGTATTTTAATGAGTTTCTAATTTGATGTACGATACATATTTGACGAATACTATCTGGAAAAATAGCTTCTACAGCTTTATCCAATCCAGAGAGGTTGTCGGAACACAGAAAGAAGATGTCTTTTACGCCTCGAGAGCGCAGATCGTCTAAAATGGACATCCAGGCAGCTGCTTTTTCTGTTTCTACAATACTCATGTTCAAAATATCTTGTTGCCCTTCGGTATTTACCCCTAAAACTATCATACAGGCTTTAGAGATCACCTTGCCTTCCTGACGTATTTTATAATGAATAGCATCTATCCAAACTATGGGATATACATCTTCTAAAGGACTGTTCTGCCAATGTTTGATGTCTTCCAATAATTGATTGGTGATAATGGATACCTGTGATGTGGAATACTGCACTCCATAGGTGCTTTCGATAAAATCAATAATATCGCTATTGCTCATGCCTTTGGCGTAAAGCAATTGAATACAATCTTCTAATTCTTGACTGATGGATTGATGTTTGGGAACAATAACCGGCTCAAAGCTGGCTTGACGGTCTCTGGGTATTTTGATACGTTGCTCTCCATTGTGAGTCTTGATGGTCTTCTCTGAAAAGCCGTTACGCTGGTTGTTCTCAATTACCGGACTACCTTTTTGATACCCTAAGTGGGCGGTCATCTCAGCTTTCAAAAGCGATTCAATACCACGTTTAAGCAACTGTTCCTTGACATGGTCAAAGTCCTCCTTGTTGCTGATTTTGCCTATCAAGGCGTCTAATTGTTTTTCTAATTCTGAGTTCATAAAATAAAAATTTAAAAGTAAATTTTTTGCCTATGAATTTCAAAATCATTTTTCAACTAACTAAGAGCAAAAACATAAAATAGTTTACAGTCCCGATAATTATGAACTATACAAAGTAGCAGTAACTGTTGTTGCTCATTAATAAATACAAGCCACAACTCTAATTCTTCCTTTAAAAAGGTAGTTGTAATTTAAACTCTGTCCGATTCATTTTTTATCCATTCCAAAATCATTCGAAACTTGTTTTCGACTGATTTTGGAATGCGATCTATTATAAACCCACTACCCCAATATCTGCGCCGCGTGGTCTTTTGTTTTAACTTTGTCAATAACCCGTTCCACTAGTCCGTTTTCATCAATAATGAACGTTTTTCTGTGAATGCCATCAAATTCCTTACCCATAAACTTTTTAGGGCCCCAAACGCCAAAAGTATTAATTACGGTTTTGTCTTCATCGGCTAACAAAGGAAAGGGGAAATCGTGTTTATTCTTAAAATTGGACTGTTTTTTAGCAGAATCGGCACTTACGCCCAGCAATTCATAGCCTTTTTCTTTTAAAACATCATAGTTGTCTCTTAAATTACAAGCCTCGGCAGTACAACCTGGTGTGCTGGCTCTTGGGTAAAAAAACACAATAAGCTTTTTACCTTTATAATCCTTTAAATTAATACGGTTGCCTTGTTCATCTAAAGCTTCAAAATTTGGCACCTTATCGCCTACTTTTAATGTATTCATATGTTTTTAAATTTAGTTATTAATAACTCGCTTTTTAGTGTTCGACTGAAAAATCATTTTCTGATTTAAAATTTCGCTACACACTTTCATATTGCTTAACTTTGTTAGTAAAGTTATTGTTTTGATTAATTGTATTAAATAAGTCAAAACGATAACGTAGAATTCATGTAAAAATACAACCCAATGACCAAACAAGAAAGCGTAAACTTTATAATTAACACCTTATATAAATTATATCCAGAAATTCCTGTTCCACTAGACCACAAAGACCCTTATACCTTGCTTATTGCAGTTTTACTATCGGCTCAAAGCACCGATGTTCGTGTAAATAAAATAACACCCTTACTTTTTGAGCAGGCCGATAACCCTTACGATATGGTTAAGCTTAGTGTAGAAGAAATTAGAGAAATAATCAAACCTGTTGGTTTATCTCCTATGAAGAGCAAAGGCATATACGGTTTGTCGCAAATTCTTATTGAAAAACACAACGGCGAAGTACCCCAAACTTTTGAAGCACTTGAAGAATTACCAGCCGTGGGCCATAAAACTGCGGGGGTTGTTCTGGCTCAAGCCTTTGGCATACCAGCGTTTCCCGTAGACACGCACATTCACAGACTCATGTACCGGTGGAATTTATCCAACGGAAAAAACGTGGTTCAAACCGAAAAAGACGCTAAACGCTTATTCCCTAAAGAATTATGGAACGATTTACACCTACAAATCATTTGGTATGGACGAGAATATTCTCCTGCAAGAGGTTGGGATTTAGATAAAGATATTATTACTAAAACCGTAGGAAGAAAAAGCGTGATAAAAGAATATTATAAGCAGAAAAAGTCTTAACCAAATTGGCTAAGACTTTTTAACTTCTGCCTAATTTAAAATCATTTCGAACTTTAGTTTTTCTAAATTAACAACCTTTAAACTCTTAGAGTAGTTTAAAATAAAACTAATGGTCTGATCGTTTGGCGTTAAATCGTGTAAATTTTTAGTTGAGGCTTTAGAGTAAAATTTTCCCATTTTTATATGCTTGGTTAGAACTAAAAAACGCAGTAAATCTTACTTTATTGCTTTAATCAGTTAAAATTATATTATGCTTTTCAATTATCTTACGTAAATTAATCAAGGCATAGCGCATACGTCCTAAAGCGGTATTAATACTAACCCCAGTTCTTTCAGAAATTTCTTTAAAACTCATATCGTTGTACATACGCATTAATAACACTTCTTTTTGATCGTCTGGCAACTCCTCTACCAAGCGTCTTACATCTTGCTCTACCTGCGCTTTAATTAAGGTTTTTTCTGCATTTAAGCTAGAGTCACTTAGCACAGAAAAAATACTAAAATCACCATGATTATCGAATTTGGGCATACGATTATTCTTTCTAAAAAAATCTATAACCAAATTATGAGCTATACGCATAACCCAAGGTAAAAACTTACCTTCTTCGTTGTATGCACCGCGCTTAAGTGTACGAATAACTTTTATAAAAGTGTCTTGAAAAATATCTTCAGTAATATCGCGATCGTAAACTTTAGAATAAATAAAACTATAAATTTTTTGTTTATGTCGGTTTACAAGTGTTTCTAAAGCACGTTCATCTCCTTTTATATAGCTGTTTACTAAAACAGCATCAGATACAAGTTTGTTTTGCATAATAATTACTTTTAAAGCAATAACGTTATACGCATTGCATGGGGTTAAATTCTTAAAAGTAATATTGTGCGATAGGCAAGTCTAATTTTCTAATTAATTTCAAAACCAAATATAACAACAATCGTTCCTAGAAAGCAATAATTATCTATTTTTTTTAACATGTTATTAAACATTTTTCTGTTTTCTTAGCTGATTTACTTGTGGTATCTTTGCACACTAATTTATTTCAAAGCCTATGATTACTAATATTTCTGAAGTAAACCCAAAACATAACATCATTATAAAAGGTGCTAAATTGCATAACTTAAAAAATATCGATGTAGTCATTCCTCGGAATAAATTAGTGGTTATTACTGGATTATCAGGTTCTGGAAAATCTAGCTTAGCCTTCGATACATTATATGCCGAAGGCCAGAGACGCTATGTGGAAAGTTTATCGAGTTATGCCCGTCAATTTTTAGGCAGACTAAACAAGCCCAAAGTAGATTATATAAAAGGTATAGCCCCAGCCATAGCTATCGAACAGAAAGTAAATTCTACAAACCCAAGATCTACTGTAGGAACAACTACAGAAATTTACGATTATTTAAAACTATTATTCGCAAGAATTGGAAAAACCTATTCTCCCGTTTCTGGAAATGAAGTAAAAAAAGACACAGTTACTGATGTTTTAAACTATTTAAAGGCATTTCCCGATGGTGAAAAGCTACTGCTACTCGCTCCTATCCATTTAGAAGAAGGCCGCACTATGGCCGATAAACTTAAATTACTAAACCAACAAGGTTACGCCAGAATAAAAGCAAATAACAAGGTTATAAGAATTGACGAAGCAAAAGCTCTTACCGATGTAAAAAACGTTTTTCTGGTTGTAGACAGAATTATAGTAAGACATGAAGAAGATTTTTTTAACCGATTAGCCGATGCTGTACAAACTGCTTTTTTTGAAGGTAAAGGTGAATGTATCATAGAAACCCTTAACGATAACAAACAGCGTGTCTTTAGTAATAAATTTGAATTAGATGGCCTTACTTTTTTAGAACCTAACGTCCATTTATTTAGCTTTAATAACCCCTACGGCGCCTGTCCAAAATGTGAAGGTTATGGAGATATTGTTGGCATCGACGACGATTTAGTGATACCCAATACGGGTTTATCTGTTTTCGATAACGCTATCTTTCCATGGCGTGGCGAAAGCATGAGTTGGTATAAAGATCAATTGGTGAATAACTCACATAAATTCGATTTTCCGGTGCACAAACCTTATTTTGAACTAAGCGAGGCTCAAAAACAACTTATTTGGACAGGTAACAAGTATTTTGAAGGCTTAAATTCGTTTTTTGCCGAATTGGAATCTAAAGCTTATAAAATTCAAAATCGGGTGATGTTATCGCGTTACCGCGGAAAAACTAAATGTAAAGCTTGCCAGGGTAAACGCTTACGTAAAGAAGCTAATTATATAAAAATAAACGAAGCAACTATTACAGATTTAGTTGAAATGCCCTTAAGTAAATTAAGGACTTTTTTTAAGCAATTAGAATTAAACGACTACGATACTAAAATCGCAAATAGACTTTTAAAAGAAATTAACAATAGGCTTCTGTTTCTGTCTAATGTGGGCTTAGATTATTTAACTTTAAACAGAAAATCAAACACGCTTTCTGGCGGTGAAAGTCAGCGTATTAATCTCGCCACTTCCCTAGGTAGCAGCCTCGTAGGCTCCATGTATATATTAGACGAACCCAGCATTGGATTACACCCAAAAGATACCGAACGTTTAATTCTAGTCTTAAAACAATTACGAGATTTAGGAAATACCGTTATTGTAGTTGAACATGACGAGGATATTATGAAAGCTGCCGATAATATAATTGATATAGGACCAGAGGCGGGAACACTTGGTGGCCATATTGTAGCTCAAGGTACTTTTGATGCTATTTTAGAATCCCAGTCGTTAACGGCTCAATATTTAAATGAAACGTTAAAAATAGAAGTACCTAAAACACGTCGAACTTCAAAATATTATGTCGATATTATAGGTGCTCGAGAAAATAACTTAAAAAATATTGATGTACGTTTTCCCTTAGGCATGTTAACCGTTGTTACGGGGGTTTCTGGAAGCGGAAAAAGCACCTTGGTTAAAAAAATATTGTATCCTGCATTACAAAAAAAACTGACAGATTTTGGAGATAAAGCAGGTCAATTTTCGGCAATCGAAGGAAATTTCATTAATATTAAACACTTAGAATTCGTCGATCAAAACCCCATTGGACGCTCCTCACGTTCTAACCCTGTAACCTACGTTAAGGCTTATGATGATATTAGAGCGCTATTCGCAAAACAGAAATTAAGCACGATAAGAAACTACCAACCTAAGCATTTTTCTTTTAATGTAGATGGCGGACGTTGTGAGACTTGCAAAGGTGAAGGTGAAGTAACTATTGAAATGCAATTCATGGCCGATGTACATTTAGAATGTGAAACTTGTAGTGGTAAACGTTTTAAAAAAGAAGTTTTAGAAGTCACTTTTGCCGATAAAAATATCGACGATATTTTAAATTTAACTATCGACGATGCCGTAGCTTTTTTTGAGGCAAATAATCAAACTAAAATTCAAGCGAAATTGAAACCTTTGCAAGATGTAGGTTTAGGCTATGTCACCTTAGGGCAAAGCTCGTCTACCCTTTCTGGTGGTGAAGCACAACGCATAAAGCTAGCCACATTTTTAGGTAAAGGCAATCAGAAAGATAAAACCCTCTTTATTTTCGACGAGCCCACAACTGGTTTGCATTTTCACGATATTAAAAAGCTTTTAAAATCTTTTGAGGCTTTAATTGAAATTGGACACTCCATTATTGTTGTTGAGCATAATTTAGAACTTATCAAATGCGCCGATTATATTATCGATTTAGGCCCAAATGGAGGTGAAACGGGTGGAAATTTAGTTGCTGTAGGCACTCCCGAAGCCATTGTAAAATCTAAAAGCTCTGAAATTGGTAAGTATCTACGGGAAAAACTATAGGCTTTTCTTTAGTAAAAGAAAAATCCAACAAGACTAATAATAACTATGGCTATTGGAATAACAATCATTAAGTAAACAAAAGTCGCTAAAGCAGATTTGTAAAAAGTTGAAAACCACCCCTTTTTATAAAAACGTTTTATTGCTATAACAAGATAAAAATAGGTAGACAATAAAAGCAAAAAACCTATCCAGGATGTGTCCCAAAAGTAATTTACAATAAGTATAAAGCTAAAAATAGTAAATAAGAATGAAAAGTAATATAAGCTAAATACTAAATGATGAGTGTACGCACCACCTTTATAAAAAAGTAGTTTTAAAATTAAGGCAAAAATTGGCAAAAGAATAAATAACGATAGTGGTATTGTGTCAATTATTGCTTCATAAATTTCTCCGCCATTTCGTTGCTTATAAAACTTTAGACTTTGTTCATAAAACTTTCTTTTAAAATATCCAGCGTCTTCATCCATTCCCATAGCTTTATAGAGGGTTTCATTAGAAGCATTTCCAGAAAGTAAAGAATCTAATGTTTTAGCCCGTTTTCTGTCTATTTCTGAAATATTTTTCTCTTTCAACGGAAGCAAAACACTATCTATTTTTACGGAGTCTAAAACTTGTTGCGTTTTAGTTTTTAAACCATCAGAAATTAAAGGTTTTTCTAATGTTTTCTTTAACACAGTATCTATTTCTTGAACCTGATTTCTAACAACTGTCGTTGTCAATAAAAAGAAAAACACTATTGAAACGAACAAGAATAATTTCGCAGGATGTAAATACAGTAACCGCTTTCCCTCAATAAAACGACGTGCTAAATACCCTGGTTTAAATAACAGGGGGAAAAAGCTTTTAAAAAAGCGTGCATCAACCGAAAAATAATTATTTATTGTATTGTAAAATAAAACGCCAAAAGTAAGCTCTTCTTTTGTTTTTTGCCCACAATGCGGACAAAACAAAAAACCCTCTTCAAAATTTTCCTCGCAGTTTTTACAAGTATTATATTGTTTTCCCATTAAAATTAATGCTTCCTATAAAAATATAAAAAAATTCATTAATGTCCGACAAAAGACATAAGACCGCTTCGCTAATAGACATAAGAACCAAGACTTGATTCTAACTAACTGATAAACAGAAATACTTTAAATTAACAAAATGGCTCCTTTAAATCTTAATAATTATTTCAAATAAGCAAGGTGACATTTTAAAAAACGTGCAAAGTTCTTAATTTTAAAAGGATGGACAGCATTTTAATATTTTTAATCGGACACTAATGAAAAAATATTAACAAATGCGTAATATTCCAAATACTGATATACCAGAGATATACAAAACTTAAAGCTTGACTGGGTTTAGTAAATCTTAAGAACACAATGGCATTTAAACAAGATAGGTTTAACTTAAAGACCTCCTGATATTATAGTACTAAACGTATTAAAGAAATTGGTTTTTATTAATCGCTTAACGGCAGGAACATTATTCTGAGCAAAAAATAAAAATTGATTTCTGAATAAAATCGGACTTTTTAGTGCGTTTATAAAATCAGACACCAATAAAGATTTTCTGATACAAACTTTCTTTGACCGCACTAGAATTGTATTTCGCTCACTTTACCTCGAGCTTTAAAATTAAAATTCGGTATTGTATGAGAGCAGCAATTTCAACAGAAAATTCTGCACAGAATAAGGAGAAGTTTTATTATATTAATCATCGTAAAAATAATCCGTTCTGCATTTTAAGTAAACGCATCCTTTCGAGACATTCCATCATTAAAAATGAATAAATTTCAAAATGCAAAACGGATTAAAATAACTCATATTTTTACTTTATAATTGAAAGCGGCTCTGTATTTCTCCATTTACCTCGGGTAAAATCTGGAAAAGCTTGAGGGGCACCGCCTTGAGCTACAGAGCGCTCACTTAGAGGTGTAACAGCACTCCATAGACAACCTTCGTATACATTTTGATCCAATGGCTCACCGTTGCGTAAACATTCAACAATTCTAAATAGCATCATAAAATCCATGCCGCCATGACCTCCCATTTTTTCGGCCAACGCGCCAACACGTTTATATAGTGGGTGTTCGTACTTTTCGTAAATTTTTGCTAACTGCTCACCTTGAGCCCACCTATGATGATCTTTAGTCGCTCCCTCGACACCGCCTTCTAAAGCTATTCGCGTAGGAAATCCGGCTAAAACACCTTTTGTGCCTTGCACCATATTATGTCGGGAATACGGTCTCGGACTAGTCTCGTCCCATTGCACCATAATGGTCCTACCCAAAGTGGTTTTAATAATTGAGGTATTTAAATCACCCCCTTGATAGTCAAGTTTATTCCATTTATGATCTTCCGCATAATTTTTCTTAGCATATAAATTTCTACCTAGAGCTGGTGTAGAAAAGGACACTAAACTTTTAAAATTATCTTCGGCTCTTGCTAAATTCATATATTGAGCTACGGGACCTAAACCATGCGTGGGATAAAGATTTCCGTTTCTTTTGGCATAATGAGGCGTTCGCCATGATCCGGTACCTCTTTCCTGCTCTTCCATTTGAAATCTCAATTCGTGTATATAAGAAGCCTCACCATGTAAAAGATCACCAATTACGCCTTGTCTGCACATGTTTAAATACAAAAGCTCATCTCTTCCATAGTTAACATTTTCCAACATCATGCAGTGTTTTTGGGTTTGCTCTGAAGTGAAAACAATATCCCACATTTCTTCTAAAGTTAGAGCCATAGGAACTTCAACAAAGGCGTGTGCTCCTTTTTTCATCGATTCTATAGCCATGGGTGCATGATTTATCCAATTTGTAGAAATGAACACGGCGTCTGGCTTGACTTCATCTAACATCTGCCTCCATTTGTCTTCCGCACCATGATACACGGCAATATTTTTATGGCGCTGGCCTTTTCCAATAGCTTTGCACTTATCGGCAGACTTATTCGCCCAATCTTCATACAAATCACTTATAGCTACAATCTCTGTGCCTTCAATAGACGCCAATTGAACGGCGTGACCACTTCCGCGTGCACCTACTCCTATTAGCGCTATACGTACTTTATCTAATTTTGGAGCTTTAAACCCTCCCATATATTTACTGTCATCTTCAAAAAAAGGATGGTTACTGGCGTAAGCTGGAAGCATGCTACTTAAACTCAAAGCTGCCCCTGTAAGTGATGTTTTTTTAATAAAACTTCTTCTGTCAAATTTCTTCATTGATACTTGTTTAAATTATTTCTTATAATTTTATTTAATGTCTTTTAATATTATTTTGAAACTAATTACATATTGTAATGAGCCTCTGATTCTTTTTTTTTGATTCCCTTAGGCTCCTCGTCAATATTAAATGCTAATATTCATTTCCAATAATTTAACAACTCCGTTTATCGGGTCGTGATGATAAGCTATAATTAAAAACCAGCTTCTAATATATTCAGTATTTCGAAACCTTTGGAGATTTATTTCTAATATTTATAAACAGTCCACAATTTTTTAGAGAGATAAACTCATTCGTTCACATACCTACTTATTGATTATAAGATACTTACAAGCTAAACTATTTTATGGCACGTTGTTTGTAAATACACTGTCAGATGATAATTAAAACATACAATTATGAAAAAAATTATATTTTTAATAGCAGGTTTAGTCCTTACAGGGTTTACTGCTACAGCAACCACAACTGAAAAAATTAGTTTTAAAGAGTCTACATTTTCGAGGGGTTATGGTAATTCTTTCATTTTTGTAGAAGATGGCATTGAGTTTTCAATATTTCGTGATGGACAATTCGATTTTAATATTTTACGAAATAATTCACGCTTAAACGTATCTATTGGTTCGCCAAATGTGAATATTAGTTTTAATTCGGGTTACAATTACAACGCTTATGTGCAGTACGATGAATACGGCGCCATTATTCAAATTGAAAACACGCCTATTTATTATGATTATTACGGTAGAGTTAACCAAATAGGCCGGGTAAATATTAGCTATAACCATTACGGACACCTAAATCGTGTAGGTGGACTGCATGTATATTATAATAGAAATCGCTCTTTTTCCCACTACTCTGGTTTTATAAACATTTACAACAGAAGGTATGTTTACAGACCTTGGCACAGATATTATCGCGTTCCAGCCTACGAGCACTGTGTAGTTTACAACAGACCCTACAGGAAACATTACGCACCAATACGATATGCGTATAAGAGACCGTTTTATAATAACTACAGACCAAGAACGGCGATTGCCACAAGGCGTGGATCTAAAATTCATAGAAACAGAAGCTATGCAACAGCGCACAGAAGCGCAAGAAATAGAACACATATTACCAGTGGCGTAAATTATAGACGAGAGGCAACTCAAACAACCACAAGAAATCGAAATACAGCTTTAAATACAAACAGAAGTTCGAGGGTACATTCTCAAAATATAAACAGAAGATCAGCTGTTAAAAATGAAAATATAAGATCTAAAAATGTTCGAAATACTGCTAACAACACAAGAGCGAACCTTAATAGAAATACAGTAAATCATTCTAATAAGCAAAGAACTAATGCAAGAAACAGAAAAACTGAGGTTACAAAAAAACCAAACAGCATAAATTCTCGTAGATATAATAAAATATCAAATACGACAAGAAAAAAACAAGATGTAGCCCCAAGAACTAGGTCATACCAACCTAAAACTGCACAACGCACAGTTACGAGATCGAGTAAACCAAAGTCGACTCAAAGATCAGTTTCAAGGTCTGTGCAAAGTAAACAACGAGCTATACAAAGTAGGAATACATCTAGTAACAATAATATAAGATCGACCTCTAGGAGGGGATCGTAAAAATTTTGGTTGGTTAGTTGGAAATCCCCACGGTAAGTGTGCCTCAAAGCATATTCGTGGGGATTCTCTTTTTTATGAGGTATTTAGCTTAAATCCCCGGTAGTAAAGGCGTTTGAAGATGGAATTTCATAGAAACTAAAAAGTATTATTTACGCTTTATAACACTATCAATAAGCGATATTATATTCTCTGAAAACCTAAAGAAGTACACTACAAATGCATATAAAATTGTAATAAGCGCAGATTTTAAAAGGATATTTATAATGGGATGAAAAGAAAAATCCCAAAAATAAAATAGTAAAACGGCAACAAAAATACTCGCTCCTATTTTTAAGGTATTTGTACTAAACGGCAGCATTTTGAATTTTTTATAAACAAAGTACAACTTAATAATATTATAGAATACAATAGCCAAAAATGTCGCCAATGCAGCACCATTAATACCGTAATACGGAATAAAAGCCATGTTTAATAACACCATAACAACTACTAAAACAACTCCAAAAAACAATACCATTCTGTAATAATCACTATTAAACAGAATAGCATTATTACTGCCTAAAACAGCGTCAAACAATTTAGCCAAACTAATTAAAAACACCACAAAAAGACCACCGTTAAACTCTTCTGGAATAATGTTATAAAGCTGATTAACATTAAGTACAATCAACAAAAAAATAAAACCACTCACAACAAAAAGGTTTAACGAGCTTCGCTTATACAAATCTTTTAAAGCACTAAAATCTTTTTCGTTTAAGTACTTAGCAGATAAGGGCAGTAATATTTGATGCATTGATCGCTGTGGAACAGCAATAACGGCCGCAATAAAAATAGCAACGTTGTAGTAAGCTATTTGTTCAATTGGCACATAATAACCCAACATCACTTTATCAATATCTAACAACATTGTAGCGATAGAGCCCGCAACAATAATCAAGGACGAATATTTTAAAATGGCATTTAAATTCGTAAGCTTTTTAAACACCATCACTGGGAATCTTATGCTAAATGCGTAAAATTTCATTACTAGCATTCTTAAAATATAAACCACAACTAACCCCACCATAAACTGCTCGACATCTATAACTTCAAAAAAAAGACAGCACAACAACATCATAGTTCCTACACGATGAAATACTTCCTTCATGAAATTACCAAAAACGGTTTGCAAATGCACTTTTGTCCAAGCAAAAAACACTTCAAAATACGCTAAGGCTATGGCGATAAACACAGTATGCCATAAATAATTTTTAATAATTGGGTTTTCTCGTGATAAAAATTCTCCTATCATTTCATAACTAAAATGAGTAATAAGAACTAGTGGCAAGATAATGACCAAAGGTAAAAACAACATCAATGTTAAGAAACTATTTAACATCTGTGCAGACTTAAAAGATGCATAAAATTTAACTAAAGTATTATGCACCCCAAACGCCATTAATGGCATGATAACATAAGCTAAAGACAGCATATACCCTACCATACCGTAATATTCGTCGCTTAAAAATTTGGTGTATAAAAACAAGGTGTTTACAGCGCCAATTAAAAACCCCAAATAGGTTGATAGTATGTTTTTAAATGATTGTTTTGCTACAATGCCCATTACAATAGTTTAGATAACGATGCGGTTAAAGATTTTCTACTATATTTTTTTAAGCCAATTGGATGACTTTCTAAGGTGTTATTTAAAAAAGCTTTATAGTGTTTTAATATAATCGTTTGTAAAGCTTGATAATCGTCGTAATATAAATAATTACCCGTATTGGTTTCTGTAATAATTTTTTCGACATCAGATCCTTTTGGTCCCAAGGCTAAAATAGGCCTATTTGAAACCATATACTCAAATAATTTACCTGGAATAATACCTTTAGTTTCTTCTGAATCGATTTCTATTAATAATAATATTTGTGACTTCTTCTGAAACACAATAGACTCACTATGCGACACATAACCCACATTATTTACATACTTACTTAAACCGTGATTTGCAATAGAATTTAATACATTTTCACTTATAGTACCAACAAAATTAAGTTGAAAATGGGTAGCGAACGTTTTGTTAGTTTTAACTAAATCACTTAAAACTCGCCATAAAATTTCTGGATTTCTTTTAGACAATAAAGACCCAATATGTGCTATAGAAAACTTGGAATCTAACACCACTTCGCCAACAAACTCGGTATCGTATCCATTTGTAATAACTGCAATAGGTTTTGTTGTAATGGCTTCAAACTCTTTTTTAGTGACAGTACTCGTTACAATAATCTGGTCGGCTGTGTTTAAAACTGCTTTTTCAAGGGCTTTATGCTTTTGTTTAGCTTTTTGAGTTAGTTTTAAATGTTTGTGGTAACCTATGGTAGTCCAAGGATCTCGAAAGTCTGCCAACCACTTCACTCCTGTTTTTTCTTTGAGCTGCAAACCTATAAGGTGCAGACTATGCGGAGGGCCAGTGGTAATAACCGTATTAACACCTTGCTCTAAGATATATTTTGAAAGATAAGACACCGAAGGTTTCACCCAATTTTTTCTAGCATCTGGAATAAAAAAATTACCACGAATATACAATAGTGCTTTTTCAATCACACTCTGCTTGTTGTTTTCTGAAATAATTCCTTTACTAATGGTTTTAGAAGTTTTTTTAGAAAACAAACCTGCTAATCGATAGGGCTCTTTTATAGGTTGTCTTATCGTTTCTAAATCCTTAGAAACTTCATCAACTAAACTCTCATCAATTAAAGGATAATTAGGTTGTTCTGGAACATAAACAATAGGCTCGATATTAAATTCTGGTAAATATTTAACAAATTTCAACCAGCGTTGCACTCCTGGCCCCCCAGCTGGAGGCCAGTAATAACTTATTATAAGGACTTTTTTTTTTGCCATGGTGGTTTACGTTCTGGAATTTGTTGTTATAGCGATTACCATCTTGAAATAGTATTGTCTCTATAAGGACAACCAACTATTTCTTTTTAAACTCATAAAACAAAGCTCCTAAAAGCAATACTCCAAAAATTATTGAACTCGCCAGTGCAATTCGGCTTCCCGTTTTTACAACATCGGGGTCGAACCTAAATTCTATAATATGCTTGCCCGCAGGAACCGCCATACCTCGTAGGGTATAATTTACGCGTATATGATTAGTAGGCTTTTCATTAATAAAGGTTTTCCAGCCATTACCATAATAAATTTCAGAAAAAACGACAAAGCCATCATGTGCATTATCCGTTTCGTATTTTAAATAATTTGGCTGATGTTCAACCAATCTAATAGACGCTAAAGAATCGACCGTATAAGTAGCTTTTGGTTCTTCAAATGGTAATGGTTGTTTCGATTTTATATAAATTGCTTTGTTTTTATTATCTAAATCACCCAAACGTTTCATTTCTTCATTTGCAGTATCGACTTGCTCAACTGTGCTAACAAACCAAGCGTTACCATTAGCTTCTTCGTTGGTATATGGTATAGGATTCCCCGCATCATCTTGAATAACAATATACTTAGTATTTAACATATTAAGCACATTAATATTATTTTGAGCGATATAAAAATTGAATAACTCTCGGTAGCGTTTTAACTCTGCAGCATTATAGCCGTTTAACGAATTGTGATAATACGATGGTTTTGATCGCCCCGAAACCAAATCATAAACCCTAAAATGTGTACTGTCTTTTAAAATTTCGACATCAGCCTGATTTTTTTGAAAAGGCTGACTTACCTGCAAAGCAGAAACAAAATTATCGTTATTTACATAGCGCCTGTTTACCCCAACTAAATCAAAAAGAATGAGTACCGCAAAAGCGAGTATTAGAGCATTTTTATTCAATTTATTTTTCACAAAAGCTAAAATAATACCTGCTGAAAGCACTACAAATAGTAACGACCTTAGAGTGTCTTGAGTAAAAATGGCTTTCCTGTCGGTTTTTAGAGCATCAACAAAGGCTTGACCGTAATTCTGCCTATAAAAACCATCGTTAATACCAGCAAAATCGAAAGAAGATTTAAACAGTAAAAACAAGATGGCAAGCCCGCCGGTTATAAAGGTTGTATATTTTAAAGCAAAGCTTTTAATTTCTCTTCAATATGAATAGATTTACCTAATAGCTTTACCAATCCGAAAATCGCTAAAACAGGAATACACAGCTCTAAAATAACTTGAATAGAGCTCACAGCTCTAAATTTATTGTAAAGCGGAACGTAATCGATAAAAAAATTGGTTAGAAAACTTAAATTTTTTCCGTAGGATAATAATAAGGACAATATTGCAGCGCCAACTATCCACCATTTTAAGCGCCCTTTTACTAAAAATAGCGCAAACACGAACAGAAACAATACCACAGCACCAACATAAGCAGGTGCTTCTACAATAGGTTGGTCGCCCCAATACATGGGCGCACGTTTCGATTCTTGTAAAGCCTGAGTTGGCGAAGCTCCTAATTTTCTAAAAGCTTCGTAAGTTGCAGAATCTTTACCGAGGTTCTCCCCGTTTCCGCCCCCCATAAAACGCGGAATAAACAAATTAAAGGTCTCTAAAAAACCATAACTAAATTGAGTAATATAATCTCTATCTAAACCCGAGGTTATTTCTTTTGGCGAACCATCGGGGTTTATGGTTAGTTCGCTTTGACCTCGCGTGCTTTCTTTAACATATTCTTTTGTTGCTAAAATTCCAGTAGCATTTAAGGCGATTGCCAGAAAAACAGCAGCAAACAAAATACCAACAGATTTAAAATATTGAGGTAGTATTTTCTTTTTGTACGCATCGAATAAATAAGCAACTCCCAAAACAATGACCAAAAACAACAAATAATAAGTCATTTGAAAGTGATTGGCTACAATTTGCAAGCCCATGGCCACAGTAGTCAGTAAAAACCCAGCAACATATTTTCGTTGAAACGTTAGTATAATACCACTTAAAACCAAAGGCATATATGCAATGGCATGGGCTTTACTGTTATGTCCCACTCCAAGTATAATGATTAAATAAGTAGAAAATCCGAAAGCAAGAGCACCAAGAGCTGCAAGCTTAAAATCGACCTTTAAGACAAGTAGAAGCACGTAAAAACTAAGCAAATAAAGAAAAAGATAATCGGCTGGTCGCGGAAGAAAACGTAAGGTTAAGTCTAATTTTTTTATATAATTATGTGGATATTTTGCACCCAATTGATAGGTTGGCATACCACTAAATGCCCCGTTTGTCCAATAGGTTTCTTCTCCCGTTTCTGCACGGAAATCTTTTTGCTGCTTACTCATGCCAATATATTGCACGATGTCGCTCTGCAAAATTTGTTTTCCTTTTAAAACAGGACTAAAATAAGCTAAAGAAATTACTACAAACCCAATTAGAACCAGAATATGTGGCGCTATTCTTTTAAATGAAAAATGCATAAATAAAAATTAAAAGCAAGCTGTGAAATTAACTATTATTTTATAGATATTCTAAATATGTTGCGGCAAAATATAAACACAAAATTTAGAACTGATTATAGAGCGCACAAAGACTAATCAATTTCTTCATAATCCACATAATCGCCAACTTTTTTATTTGAAGATTTGGTTTCTGGCATTTTAACAATAGTTACTTCTCCTTCTGTTTTAGCTTTCCCTTGTTCTTTTTCGTCTTGAAACTGACCAAATTGACCACCAAAACGTTTCTCAGCTTTTTTTACAGCATATTTCACTAAGAAAGGCGCAAAAATTCTTAGAAGTAATTTAATACCATAATACACTAAAACAATGATAAGTATGGTTCGCAATAAACCCATTATAGATTTTTTTTATAGTTTTAAAGCAAAAATACAATTCTTAATATTTAAAAAAGATTGAAAAATGATAAAAAAAGTATAAAATATCTATCTTTGGCCTAACTATGGTTATTTACTTAAGGTTTTGTGTAAATCTTAATTGTAGATATATTTTAAATCATACTTTATGAACCCAATCAAATTTGTTTTAATTCTCTTATTCATTTCACTAACCTCAAAAGCCTACAGCCAATATACCGACGTTATTAATTCTAACCGTCCTGGCGCCTCACGAAGCGCTTATTCGGTGGGTACCAATGTGCTGCAGTTTGAGGCGGGGCCGTATTTTGTACAAGAAAAAAGAACACCAGCTACGGCTTATAAAATCTCTGGCTTTGGAGTGGATTTTGCCACTAGATATGGCTTAATTTGGGAAGAATTAGAACTTAATTTTGAAGGAACCTACCAAAATGACACAAAAACATTCACAGGAGTTTCGGGTATTGAAGAATCGCGGTCAAATTTTAAATTCCTCACTATTGGTGCTAAATATTTAGTTTTCGATCCGTGTAAAAACAAAGAAGAAGACAAGCCAAACCTATACAGTTGGAAAGCGAACAATCGCTTTAAATGGAGTTCTCTAATTCCTGCTGTATCAGTGTATTTAGGTGTTAATTACGACACCAAACAAAACCCTTACACCGCACCTTTAATTGAGGGATTTAGCCCAAAATTAATGATCGCTACGCAAAACAATTTCGCTGGAGGTTGGGTTATGGTAATCAACTTAATCAAGGATAGAATTGGAACCGATCAATCTGATTTTGAGTACATATTCACTTTAACCCACTCTATTAGTCCGAAATGGGTTATTTTTGGTGAAGCTCAGGGTATTAAAAGTGATTTCTATGCCGATAATCTTTTTAGGTTTGGCGGTGCCTACTTAGCGGGAAAAAATCTTCAACTAGACACAGCTGTAACATTTAATACGAAGGACACCCCTTCAGTTCTTAACTTAAACCTTGGTGTATCCTACCGTTTAGACTTCCACAAAGACAAGACGGATACAAACGAAAATTCAGAGCAAATATTATCGCGAAAACAGTCGAGAAAGAACAAGAAAAACAAAGAGAAAGAACCGTTGCATATCAAACAAAAAAGAAAAGATACTGATTTTAATAATTTTAACTAGCCATAAGCCATTATTTTAATTCATGATTGAAATTAGAGAAGTAACTACTAAAAAAGATTTAAAAGCTTTTGTGAAATTTCCTTTTAAACTTTACAAGGATTGCAAATATTGGGTGCCACCAATAATTAGCCAAGAAATTAAAACTTTTAATAAAAACGAAAATCCTATTCTTAAGGATGCCGAAGCGACCTTATTTCTAGCTTATAAAAACAATGAAGTTGTTGGTCGTGTAGCGGCGATAATTAATTGGCTAGAAGTAAAAGAGAATAAACAAAAAAAAATGCGCTTTGGATGGTTTGATGTAATTGATGACATTGAAGTGTCTAAAGCCTTGCTAGATAAAGTTATAGAGATTGGAAAAAAGAACAAGCTAGAATTTACTGAAGGTCCTATTGGTTTTTCAAATTTAGATAAAGTAGGTGTTTTAACATACGGCTACGACAAAATTGGCTCTATGATTACGTGGTATAATTTCCCGTATTACGTAACGCATTTTGAAGCCTTAGGTTATACTGTTGAAAAAGAATACAGAGAGACCAAACACGCATTTTCCGATGTTAAAAAAGAGAGCTTTGAGCGAATTCAAGAGATTATTAAAAAACGATATGATTTAAAACCTCTAAATTTTACAAAAACAAAAGAGGTTATGCACTATGCCGATAAAATGTTCGATTTGTTTAATCAAAGTTATGCAACCCTGTCCTCTTTTGTGGCCATAACCGATATTCAAAAAGAATATTTCAAAAACAAATTTTTAGGTTTTATCAATCCAGAATACATAAAATTTGTGGTAGACAAAAATGACGAATTAGTAGCGTTTGCCATAGTGATGCCCTCATTTGCTGAAGCTTTACAAAAAGCAAATGGCAAATTGTTCCCTTTTGGCTTTAAACACATATTACATGCTAAAAAACACAGCAAAACAGCATTATTTTATTTAATAGGTGTGCACCCAAACTATCAAAACAAAGGTGTGCATGGGATTATATTCAAAGAATTTTACGAGACATTCACAAAAAAAGGTATTGTAGATTGTATAAGAACACCAGAGCTAGTTGAAAATACAGCTATTGAAAAAATATGGAAAAATTTTAATCCCGTTATCTATAAAAAACGATGTACTTTCAAGAAGGCCATCTCATACCAAATGAACAGTACGACATTTGAAAATTAAATGGAAAAAAAACATTAATGTCCGACAAAAGACATAAGACCGCTTCACTAATAGACATTAGAACCAAGACTTGATTCTAACTAACTGATAAACAGAGGTACTTTAAATTAACAAAATAGCTCCTTTAAATCTTAATAATTATTTCAAATAAGCAAAGTGACATTTTAAAAAACGTGCAAAGTTCTTAATTTTAAAAGGATTGACAGCATTTTAATATTTTTAATCGGACACTAGTGAAAAAAAAAAAAAAAAAAAAACAATAAGACCACAGCTTTCGATATTTAAACAACAAAGCCGATTAAATAATGAATCGGCTTTGTTGTATTATAATATTTCTAAAATTAGCTACTCTCCCATTGCTGCCATTACTGCTGCAGACAAACGCTTATAAGTTCCGTTTTGTAAACGTTCTCTAATAGAATCAAAAGCATCTAATGTTATTTCAACATCTTTTAAGGTATGCGTGGCTGTTGGAATCATTCGTAATAATATTAACCCTTTAGGTATCACAGGATAAACCACTATAGAACAGAAAATTCCGTAATTTTCACGCAAATCTCTTACTAAGGCCATAGCTTCGGGTATACTACCTTTTAAATACACAGGAGTAACACAACTTTGAGTCGTACCAATATCGAAACCACGTGCTTTTAATCCAGATTGTAAGGCCTCAACAATGGTCCAAAGGTTTTGTTTGAGCTCTGGCATAGTTCTCAGCATATCTAGTCGTTTTAATGCTCCGACTACGAGTTGCATTTGCAACGATTTAGCAAACATTTGAGAACGTAAATTATATTTTAAATAATCAATTATTTCTTGATCTGCAGCAATAAAAGCACCTGTACTAGCCATAGATTTTGCAAAGGTTGCAAAATACACATCAATACCGTCTTGAACACCTTGTTCTTCTCCAGCGCCTGCTCCAGTTGCCCCTAAGGTACCAAAACCATGAGCATCATCTACAAAAAATCTAAAATTAAATTTCTTTTTAAGCTCGACTATTTCTTTTAAACGCCCCTGCTCGCCTCGCATTCCAAACACGCCTTCAGATATCACTAAAATACCACCTCCAGTTTGCTCGGCCATTTTTTCGGCACGCTCTAAATTTTTCTCTAAACTTTCAATATCATTGTGCTTGTAAGTAAAACGCTTACCCATATGTAAACGTACACCATCAATTATACAAGCGTGCGAATCGACATCGTAAACAATAATATCATCTTTAGATACAAGAGCATCAATAGTAGACACCATGCCTTGATAACCAAAATTTAAAAGGTAGGCCGCTTCTTTATTCACAAAAGCCGCCAACTCGTTTTGCAATTTCTCATGCAAATCTGTATGTCCAGACATCATTCTTGCTCCCATTGGATAAGCTGAACCGTAATCTGCAGCTGCCTGAGCATCTACTTTACGAACCTCTGGATGATTAGCTAAGCCTAAGTAATCGTTTATACTCCATGTAATTACGTCTTTTCCTTGAAACTTCATACGGTTAGAAATTTCTCCTTCTAATTTTGGAAATACAAAATAGCCTTCTGCTTGAGACGCCCATTTACCTAGTGGCCCTTTATCTCTGTAAATCTTTTCGAATAAATCTTTCATTTAAAATAAATCTTTTAGGTTTAAAACGATCATTTTTCATCATATTAATTCTATAAATGAACATTTTAACTCCTTGGTTAGATACTGCGAAATTAATTATTTATATGGTTTGAACATAATTTTTATGCTTCAATTATTTAAACTAGTACTTTCCACGACATACATCTAAAAAAACAGGTTTGTTATTCATTAACTTGCACTACTCTAATATCTAAATTCTTAACCTTTTCATTAAAGTTTGTACAATAAATATATATAAAAATTATCTTTTTATTTACAAAACCCTTTTTATTTACAAAACCCTTTTTATTTTCTAACTTTATTAATGCGGATATTGAGTGGTTTTTTCAGTTTCGTAATTCTCACTACTCAAAAATCCCTGCTCCTGCATCCACTTATCACTATACACTTTACTCATATAGCGCGAACCATGATCTGGAAATATAACCACGACTACATCATTTGCATCAAATTCCCCCAGAGCTTCTAACTGGAAAACAGCTTGCATGGCGGCTCCTGAAGTATAACCAACAAACAACCCTTCGGTTTTAGCTATTAGTCTGGCACTGTGCGCGCTTTCCTCATCGGTTACCTTAACAAACTTATCAATAACACTAAAATCTGTTGCTTTTGGAATTAAATTTTTACCCAGCCCTTCAATTCGGTAGGGATAAATTTCATTTTCATCAAATACTCCCGTCTCGTGATAGGTTTTTAAAACCGAGCCATAGGCATCAACACCAACGACTTTAATATTTGGATTTTGTTCTTTTAAATATTTCGATGTTCCTGAAATCGTCCCTCCTGTACCACTACATGCAACTAAATGAGTGATTTTTCCTTCGGTTTGTTTCCAAATTTCAGGGCCTGTTGTTTTATAATGTGCATCAATATTCAAATCATTAAAATACTGATTGATGTAAACAGAACCTTTATGTGCTTTATGCAATCGTTTTGCCACTTCGTAATACGACCTCGGGTCGTCTGCCTTAACATTTGCTGGACAAACGTAAACCGTTGCCCCCATAGTTTTAAGAATATCTATTTTATCGCTAGACGATTTGGAGCTCACTGCTAAAATACAGTTATACCCTTTAATAATACTTATCATAGCCAGGCTAAATCCCGTGTTACCAGAAGTGGTTTCTATAATGGTATCACCAGGTTTGAGAATACCTTTTCTTTCTGCCGCTTCAATAATATGTAATGCTACTCTATCTTTTGAGGAATGTCCTGGGTTAAAAGCCTCTACTTTAGCAAAAAAACGTCCTTTTAATTTTGATGTAATTCTATTAAGTCTAATGAGTGGTGTATTCCCTATTAAATCTAATACATTATCAAAAACCTGATTGTTTTTTATCATAAATGCCTTTTAAAAGCTTTACTGCTAAATACTATTTGTAATTTAAAACGGAGCAAAAATAGGCAATTTTTTAATTAGGTGCTAATCCCCTCTAAATCTAATATAAAAGCATATTCTAACGCCACTTCTTTTAAGCTTTCAAAACGTCCAGATGCACCACCATGACCAGCATCCATGTCGGTATGTAACAATAACGTCTTATGATCTTTTTTTAAATCTCTTAATTTTGCTACCCATTTTGCAGGCTCCCAATACTGTACTTGCGAATCGTGTAAACCTGTAGTCACTAACAAATTGGGGTAAGCTTTAGCTTCAACATTATCGTAAGGTGAATAGGATTTCATATAACGATAAAAGGTTTCTTCATTAGGGTTTCCCCACTCGTCGTACTCTCCTGTTGTTAGTGGTATAGTATCGTCGAGCATAGTGGTAACCACATCTACAAATGGCACAGCCGCTAAAACACCATGGTATAATTCTGGATTCAAATTAATTACTACCCCCATTAATAAACCGCCCGCAGAACCACCTGAAGCGTATAAGTGCTCACTAGATGTGTAATTTTTTTCAATTAAATATTTAGAGCAATCAATAAAATCTGTAAAGGTGTTTTTTTTGTTTAATAATTTTCCGTTCTCGTACCAATCTCGTCCCAAATACTCGCCACCACGAATATGAGCAATAGCGAAGATAAATCCGCGATCTAATAAACTTAATCTTATGGTCGAAAAAGAAGGATCGGTTGTAGACCCATAAGACCCATAGGCATATTGCAATAGTGGGTTTGTACCGTCTAACTTCACACCTTTTTTATAGACTAAAGAGATGGGCACTTTTACACCATCACGGGCAGTTGCCCAAATACGTTTAGATTCGTAGTTTTCCTTTTTAAATGTACCACCTAAAATAGTTTGCTCTTTTTTTATTTCGCTTTGCCCAGTTTTAAAATTATAATCTATAATGGCGTTGGGTGCTGTAAGTGAGCTAAATCCGTAACGCAAAAAAGAGCTATCAAAATCGGGATTATTGGCAATGTAGGTTGTGTAGGTTTCACAACTAAAGGGCAAATAATAGTCTTCGCTTCCGCTCCAACTTATAATGCGAAGATTATTTAATCCGTTTTCACGTTCATTTACAACGAGATACTCTTTAAAAACTTCTATATCTTCAATTAATACGTCTTTCCTGTGCGGTAAAACCTCCTCCCAATATTGAGATTCGGTCGTGTTTTCGTTTGTTTTTAATAGTTTAAAGTTAGAGGCACCATCAATATTCGAAATAATATAAAAAACGTCATTATAATGCGTGATAGTATATTCTACCTTATCTATTCTACTTTGAAACAATTTAAAGTCACCGTTAGGGTTATCGGCATTTAAAATTCGGTATTCTGAACTCAAGGTACTTGCAGAACCTATAATAATATATTTTCTAGATTTTGATTTGTACACAAACGAGTTAAAGGTGTCGTCGGTTTCGTGATAAACCAATACATCTTCGCTCGCCTCGGTATGTAGTGTATGTTTTAAAACTTTATGAGAACGCAAAGTCACATCATCTCGCCTATCGTAAAACAACGTTTTATTATCGTTTGCCCACGTTACACTTCCTGTGGTGTTTAAAATTTTATCTGAATAGATTTCACCTGTTTCTAAATTTTTAATTTGAATAATATATTGTCGCCTTCCCAAGGTGTCGGTTGAAAATGCTGCCAGTTTATTATCTGGACTAATAGCAATACTCCCTAAATTGAAATACGATTCGTTTTTAGCCATTTGATTACAATCGAATAGAATGTCTTCTTCCGCCTCCAAGGTGTCTCTTTTTCTAGTATAAATGGGGTAATCGTGACCTTTTTCAAAACGCGATATATACCAGTAGCCATTAAGTTTGTAGGGGACGCTAGAATCATCTTCTTTAATACGCCCTTTCATTTCTTCAAACAGACTCTTTTGGAAATCTTCGGTATGCCGCATCATCTGTTTAGTATAGGCATTCTCGGCTTCTAGATAATTTATAACCTCTGGATTTTCTTTATCATTTAACCAATAATAATTGTCGATTCTTACATCGTCATGAATGGTTAAGGTTTTTGCTTTTTTTTGGGCTTTTGGTGGTTGTATATTTGAATTCAAAGAGAAGTGTTTTATTCTGAATAATTAAGTCGTCAAAAATAGAAAAATTAAATAGTTTTGTGTCGTAAAACTAAAATTATAAAATTATGTTTGGAGATATGATGAATATGATGGGGAAACTTAAAGAAACCCAGAAGAAAGTTGAAGAGACTAAAAAAGGTTAAGACACGGTTTTAATAGACGAAAAAAGCCACGACGGCTTACTAAGTGTCACCTTAACAGCCAATAGAACGATTAAATCTATTGAAATAGCTGATGAATTACTGGAAGATAAAGACCAGCTTGAAGATTACCTCGTTTTAACTTTAAATAAAGCCATTGAAAAAGCCACCAATGTGAACGAGAATGAGTTAGCCGCAGTGGCAAAAGAAGGCATGCCAAATATTCCTGGATTGGATATGTTTAAATAGATTATTTAGATCGTTCTACTCCTAGTTTTTGCAAAACTTTTAGAGACTTTATTAAAAGTTTTGCAAAAACTTGATAAGCGTTTCGTGCATATCATGGGTATAGTCCAAATGGGTTACCATACGTAGCTTACCACCGCCCATACCAATAATTTTAATGTTTTTAGTGGCTAGCTTTTGTATAAAAACATTTTCATGAATCCCATCATTTAATTCAAAAATTACAATGTTAGTTTCAATAGGCTCAACAGTTTTAATTTGAGATAATCTACTCAAGGCCTCGCCTATTTCCTTAGCTTTTTTATGATCTTCTGCCAAGCGTTCTACATGATAATCTAAAGCATATAATCCTGCAGCCGCCAGATACCCCACTTGACGCATATTCCCGCCAAATATTTTTCGTATTCTAATGGCCTGCTCCATAATCGCCTCATCACCAATTAAAACCGATCCAATAGGACACCCTAATCCTTTACTTAAACACACCGAAATGGTATCGAATACCTCGCCGTATTGCTTAGTAGTTTCATTTTTTGCAACCAAAGCATTCCATAACCGAGCGCCATCTAAATGAAACCCGAGATTATGAGTGTCGCAAATTGATTTTACTTTTAGAATTTCATTAAAATCCCAACAGGCACCACCTCCTTTATTTGAGGTATTCTCAATTTCTACCAAACGCGTTTGGCTGTAGTAAAACACATTTGGATTTATGGCTTCTTTTACTTTCTCGGCAGTGTACATCCCCCGATTACCATCAATGAGTTTACAAGACACACCACTGTTAAAACTCACTCCCCCCGATTCGTAATTATAAATATGAGCGTATTTATCGCAAATTACTTGATCGCCTGGCTGGGTGTGTAATTTTATGGCGGTTTGATTCGCCATAGTTCCCGATGGAAAAAACAAGGCTCTAGACTTTCCAAACATATTGGCTAAACGCCCTTCAAGTATTTTTACGGTGGGGTCTTCTTCAAACACATCATCACCCACCTGGGCTTGCATCATCGCATCCAACATTTCTGGGGTTGGCTTGGTAACGGTATCACTTCTTAGGTCTATTATCATGACTTATATTTTTAAGGCTAAAACTATAAAATTATATCTTCATTAGTTTTATTCTGCGTGATTAAAATTCTATTTTTGTTTAAAATTTATTTATTTATTTATGATAACATCCGATCACATTAAAAATCTACAAATCCGCCTTGACAAACTAAGGCACTATCTTTGACATTGATGCCAAATTAATTGAAATACAAAACGAAGAAGAGCAAACCTTCGACCCCGATTTCTGGAACGACTCCCAAGCCGCCGAAACACTCATGAAATCACTTCGAGTGAAAAAAAAATGGGTACAAGATTACAACACTTGCAAAACACTTGTTGAAGATTTGGAAGTACTTTATGAATTCTATAAAGAAGGCGAAGCGACTGCTGAAGAAGTTCAAAACCGTTACAACAAAGCTACTGCACTTTTAGAAGACATTGAGTTTAAAAACATGCTTTCTGATGAGGGAGATAGCCTAAGCGCTGTATTGCAAATAACAGCTGGTGCTGGTGGAACAGAAAGCTGCGATTGGGCCAGTATGCTCATGCGTATGTATTTAATGTATGCCGAAAAAAGCGGATTTAAAGTTAAAGAACTTAACTTTCAAGAAGGTGATGTTGCGGGTATTAAAACCGTCACTTTAGAGATTGATGGCGATTTTGCCTTTGGTTGGTTAAAAGGCGAAAACGGTGTACATCGCTTGGTTCGTATTTCTCCTTTCGATAGTAATGCCAAGCGCCATACTAGTTTTGCATCGGTTTATGTGTATCCCCTTGTAGACGATTCGATAGAAATAGAAATAAATCCGGCAGACATCGAGATTACCACTTCCCGTTCTGGTGGGGCTGGCGGTCAAAACGTTAATAAGGTGGAAACCAAAGTACAATTAGTTCACAAACCCACAGGGATTCAAATTTCATGTTCAGAAACACGCTCACAGCACGACAACCGAACGCGTGCCATGCAAATGTTAAAATCGCAGCTGTACGAAATTGAACTACAAAAACAACTGGCACAAAGAGACGATATTGAGGCTGGTAAAATGAAAATTGAATGGGGAAGCCAGATTCGTAATTATGTGATGCACCCATACAAGTTAGTGAAAGATGTAAGAACTGGCCATGAAACGGGAAACGTAGATGATGTTATGGATGGAGATATTGGTACCTTCTTAAAGGCCTATTTGATGATGATGGGTCAAAAAGAAGAAGACTCTTCACAATTATAATTTATTCATCAACCTTAAAAATTTAGCAACTTAACCTAAGCTGCATAAAAATGTATTAAAATGATTACCATATACCACAATACCCGTTGTAAAAAATCGCGTGAAAGTTTAGCCATATTAGAACAATCTGGGAAACCTTTCGAAATTGTAAAATATTTAGAAGATACACTTTCCGCGAAAGCGTTAAAAGAAATAATTAGCTTACTAAAAATACAACCCGTCGATCTGGTTCGAAAAAACGAAGCTATCTGGAAAGAAAATTATAAAGGCAAGACATTAACAGACGACGAAATTATAAATGCTATGGTAGAACATCCAAAGCTTATACAGCGTCCTATAGTTATTCATGGAAACCAGGCTGTTATAGGAAGACCCCCAGAGTTAATTTTAAACCTGATTTAAGTTAAAACCACCTTCTTTTAACAATGCCTTAACCTTTTAAGCTTAAACCAAAGCTTATTTTTGTAATCTAACCGTAAAAACCCAACCATGATAAAAACCTTTATTGTTTTTTGCCTATCTATTTTAGTTAACGCAAGTCTGTATTCGCAGCCCAAACAAACCGAAATTACAGATGTTTTTAACAACGTTGCTAAAGAAGTTGAAATTTCAGGAAAAGTAATTGATAAAGATACCAAAGAGCCCTTGGTTTATGCCACAGTTGCTTTTTTTAGCAGAGCCGAGAACAAAATTATTACTGGAGGTATTACAGACGACAATGGTAACTTTAATATTAAAGTAAAATCGGGTACCTACGATATATCTATAGAATATATCTCTTTTAAAACACAAACCATTGAAAATAAAAATGTAAGTGCTGATGAAAACCTAGGAACCATCGCCCTAGAACTAGATTTTGCTTCTTTAGGCGAAGTAGAAATTATTGCAGAACGCACCACAGTAGAAATTAAATTAGACAAAAAAATATACAACGTTGGTAAAGACTTAACGGTAAGTGGTGGTAATGTAAGTGATGTTTTAGATAATGTTCCGTCGGTTTCTGTGGATGCCGAGGGAAATGTGGCCTTAAGGGGGAATGACAATGTTCGAATTCTAATTAACGGCAAACCCTCTGGTTTAGTAGGATTAAATTCTACTGAAGCATTAAAACAACTGCCAGCAGAATCTATTGAGCGTGTAGAAGTAATTACTTCACCATCGGCTAGATACGAAGCAGAAGGAACGGCTGGGATTTTAAACATTATTTTACGCCGTAGTAAACTGCTAGGACTTAATGGTGCTATTACTGCAAATGTGGGTAATCCTGATGCTGCGGGTATTTCGGGTAATATAAATTATAGAACTGGTAATGTCAATATTTTTAATACCACGTCTTACCGCTATAGAGAATCTGAAGGCATTTGGAATAACGATGTTAAATACAACGATATTAATACTCCAGATCTTAATGAGCAAAGAAATTGGACCGATATTGGTAAAGGATTTAATACTAATACTGGTTTGGAATGGTACATTAACGATTCGGCTTCATTAACCTCTTCGATAGTTTACAGTGTGAACGACAACGATGATAATTCAACCAATAATCTTATTCAGTTTAATAAAATTACGGGCGTTACAAGTACCAGTGTGAGATTAGATCCAGAAAGAGAGGAAGATAAAACGATTCAATATTCATTAAATTTCACAAAAGACTTTAATGACAGTGGTCACAAATTAACCTTCGACTTTCAGTATGAAGATTCTAAAGAAGACGAATTTTCCTTTATAAATGAAGACGGTATCGATACCGAATTTGTTGCCACTTTAGAAGAGGATACCAAAGTGTTATTACAGTCTGATTACACCCTGCCAGTTGGCGAAATGAGCCAAATAGAAATAGGATTTAGAGGAAATTTTAGCGATCGCTTTACCGATTATGAAGTGGAGTTAGCAGACCCTATTACTGGAGATTTCGTTTTAGACACTAACCTTTCTAACCTTTTTAATTTTAAACAACACATCATGGCGGTGTACACGCAGTTTGGTAGCAAAATTGGAAGTTTTTCCTATTTATTAGGTTTGCGTTTAGAAAACACAAGAACCACATTAGACCAGCCTACCAGCGGTGATTTTAATAAGAAGAATCAAACCGGTTTATTCCCAACAGCTAATTTTAGTTACGAGTTAAGTGATACCGAAAGTATTTCTTTAGGATACAACAGAAGACTAAGAAGGCCTCGAGGTTTTATGCTAAACCCTTTTCCTTCGCGCTCAAGTTTAACGAACGTTTTTCAAGGTAACCCTGATTTAGATCCTGCTTATTCTGATCGATTTGAAATTGGCTATCTAAACAGACTTGGTAAAATCACTTTAAATTCATCTGTTTATTACGGGTATTCTACCGATGTGTTTTCGTTTGTAAGTAGAGATACTGGCGAAACCGTGATTGTAAATAATGAAGTATTTCCAGTTATACAAAGAGGCCCTATTAATTTGGCAACCGATAAGCGTTTAGGGTTCGAACTTAATGTTAATTATAATCCCACACGTAAATGGCGTGTAAATACCGACTTTAACCTCTTTAATTTAAAAAGAGAGGGTGAATTTAATGGTATTGATTTGGGCTCAGATGTGTTAACGTGGACGGCGCGTTTAACAAACAAATTAACACTGCCGCTTGGAATTGATTGGCAAACCAATATGAATTATAGAGGCCCTAGTAGTGATGCCCAAAATGATAGAAAAGCACGCTTTATTACCAATATGGCCTTAAGTAAGGATCTGTTCAATGATCAAGCGTCTCTAGCTTTTAATGTAAGAGATGTGTTTGACACGGGAGTCTTTAAAAATCGGATTACGGCCGATACTTTTATAGCCGATCAAGAAATTCAATTTAGAGGTGGGCGTACTCTTAATTTAGCCTTTACGTATAGATTTAATCAGCAAAAACAACGTGAGCGTAACCGCAGTTTTAATGGCGACGGCGGGGATATGGAAATGTAATTTTCTTAAAAATATAAGTTATACCAATTTAGTTTTGAAATGTCGTATTATTAATTTGAATTATTTTTTGTTCAGATGAGATAGAAAATCAAAGCATAGCCTAAGTTATGGTTTTATTTTATACCGAAATATGGACGAAAAAGAAACGAATTATATGCGGCATGACATGACTAATTTGGTATTATAAAACCGCAATGAAGTATTCGAATTTAGTTGCGGTTTTTTCTTTAATCTGAAAAATACATCATTCTAAAGATGTAGTGGACTCTTGAAAATTATTAGGGCACAGATTTTAAACTTTGGTTATTTTTTTTACACGAATTTTCACGAATTAAAACCATACGGTTTATCTTGTCGAAGTGAAGCAGGATGGAGAGATTCCATAATCTTGTAAACCCATCTAGAAATGAAGCTATTACACAGAGTTTCACGGAGATTACGCAGAGGTTCACAGAGGATTTTAAATTATTTTAATCTAGGTTTTATACTTTGTGTCTTTGCTTCTTTGCGCGCTTTGTTTACACGAATTTTCACGAATTGTACTCCTGCGGTTTATCTTATCGAAATGAAGCTATTACACAGAGTTTCACAGAGAATACGCAGAGGTTCACAGAGGACTTTAAATTATTTTAATCTAGGTTTTATACTTTGCGTCTTTGTTTACACGAATTTCACGAATTTTCACGAATTGTACTCCTGCGATTTATCTTATCGAAATGAAGCTATTACACAGAGTTTCACGGAGATTACGCAGAGGTTCACAGAGGATTTTAAATTATTTTAATCTAGGTTTTATACTTTGCGTCTTTGTTTACACGAATTTCACGAATTTTCACGAGTTAAAACCATACGATTTATCTTATCGAAATGAAGTACGATGGAGAGATTCCAAATAAGACGATTAATATAAGTAACTTTTATGTGCGTTTACAAACACAAAAAAACGAGTTACAGACATAATACGCAATTCTCAAGAAGTTTTTTTACCAAAAAAAGAAAATCAATCACATTTTGCTTCAGTTAGCTAATTGCGTTAAATTTGTACTATGCGATTTAAAATTAATTCAGAATTCAAGCCTACTGGCGATCAACCAAAAGCTATCAAACAATTAGTTGATGGGATTAACACCCAAGAGAAATACCAAACTCTTCTGGGTGTAACAGGCTCTGGGAAAACCTTTACAGTGGCCAATACTATTGAGAGAGTTCAACGTCCCACTTTAGTTTTAGCACATAACAAAACCCTAGCAGCCCAACTGTACTCGGAGTTTAAGCAATTTTTTCCCGATAATGCTGTGGAGTATTTTGTGTCGTATTACGATTATTATCAACCCGAAGCCTATATACCCGTAACTGGGGTTTACATAGAGAAAGATTTATCTATTAACGAGGAGATTGAGAAGATGAGACTTAGTACGACGTCTTCCCTACTCTCTGGGAGAAGAGATGTAATTGTTGTGGCCTCGGTATCTTGCTTATATGGTATTGGTAACCCAGTTGAGTTTCAAAAAAATGTAATTACCCTAAAACGGGATCAAATAATTTCTAGAACAAAACTTTTACAACAATTGGTTCAGAGTTTGTATTCGCGCACAGAAGCAGAATTTAAACATGGTAACTTTAGAATTAAAGGCGATACAGTTGATATTTTCCCGAGTTATGCCGATGATGCCTTTAGAATTCATTTCTTTGGAGATGAAATTGAAGACATCGAGTCCTTTAACATTCAAACTAACGAAGTTATTGAGAAATACGACATTCTTACTATTTATCCTGCCAACATGTTTGTAACCTCGCCCGAAGTATTACAAGGTGCAATTAAAAACATACAGGATGATTTAGTAAAACAATACGATTATTTTAAAGAAATAGGAAAACATTTAGAAGCCAAACGTTTAAAAGAACGTACCGAATTCGATTTAGAAATGATTCGTGAATTAGGCTATTGTTCTGGAATCGAAAACTATTCGCGGTATTTAGACGGTAGACAACCTGGAACCAGACCATTTTGTTTATTAGACTATTTTCCAGACGATTATTTAATGGTGGTAGATGAGAGTCATGTCACCATTTCTCAAGTACATGCCATGTATGGTGGCGATAGAAGTAGAAAAGAGAACCTTGTAGAGTATGGCTTTCGATTACCTGCTGCTATGGATAACCGTCCTTTAAAATTTGAAGAATTTGAAGCTTTACAAAATCAAGTAATTTATGTAAGTGCTACACCTGCCGATTACGAACTAGAGAAAACCGATGGTGTTTATGTCGAGCAAGTTATTCGCCCTACAGGATTATTAGATCCTATTATTGAAGTGCGACCAAGTCTAAACCAAATTGATGATTTAATTGAGGAGATCCAACTTCGCGTTGAAAAAGACGAACGCACCTTAGTAACCACACTTACGAAACGTATGGCAGAAGAACTGACTAAATACTTAGATCGGATTCAAATACGTTGTCGTTACATCCATAGCGACGTGGATACTTTAGAACGAGTTGAAATCATGCAAGATTTACGTAAAGGACTGTTTGATGTTTTAGTTGGTGTAAACTTGCTTCGTGAAGGTTTAGATTTACCCGAAGTATCGCTTGTTGCTATTTTAGATGCCGATAAAGAAGGATTTTTACGTTCTGCCCGATCGCTTACCCAAACCGTTGGAAGAGCAGCAAGACACCTAGACGGAAAAGCTATTATGTACGCCGATAAAATTACTAAAAGCATGCAAAAAACAATAGATGAAACCGAGTACCGTCGAGAAAAACAAATAGCCTATAATACCAAGCATAATTTAGTGCCAAAAGCATTAAACAAAAGTTTAGACAACGTTTTAACAAAAAATTCGGTAAGCACCTACAGCTATGAATTAGAAGCCGCTAAAGCTGCCGAACCAGAAAGTGCGTATTTAACCAAACCCGAACTTGAAAAGAAAATTCGCGAGACACGTAAAAGCATGGAAGAAGCTGCTAAAGCTCTCGATTTTATTGTAGCCGCCAAATTGAGAGACGACATAACAAAATATCAGAGCAAATTAGAAGCCCTTAAGGTTTGAAAATTCAATTAATACCAATTTAATTTTTAAATGCCGTATTATTAATTTGAATTATTTTTTGTTCAGTTGAGATAGAAATCGCAGATTCACGAACTCTTTTTTTTACTATGATAGAAGCGTGAGCTAAAATCAAAGCACAACCAAAGTGATGGTTATAGATTATACCGAAATATGGGCGACATGACCTGCTTAATTTGGTATAACACATAAAACCAGAGATAGCCGTTTAATTACACTGCACTTTAAAAATGTTTATCAATACATCTGGTGGAATAATTTTATTGGGATTTCGGTTTATAAAAGACAACACATTGCTTATAGACTCTGGACTCAAGCCCATGCGAAGCCCCGAATTGTAAAGTTTTGCGATGCTTTTATACGTGTTCCCAAACCCGTGCTTTTTTTTAATATTCATTAGTAAAATTAATCTATGAAATTGAACTATACGTTCACTAAATGATTTTAAATGCCTGTAACTTACAGGATTTTCGATTAAACAATCAAAAGCATCACGGGACACACCTAGCTGCTTTGCAACAGCTATTAAAAAATTATATTCTATATCTCTTATGTCTTTATTATATTTTGCAAAAGCAATCATTTCAGACAAAAGACTCAGTTTTTGTAATTTATTTACCATATATTCAACGTTTTAGAGTTAATACTTAAAGATACGAAAAAGCGTATTTTATTAATCGGAGATATTGTGTAGATCGTCGAAAAAAAGACTGTTTTTAATCGAATACTTTACTCGTTTTGTCTATTTTATGGTTTTTTAAACTCTTTAAGATCATGAATTTATCTAAAATAGATTTACAAAACAAATGATGAGACCTAAGGGTTTGTTAATTATTTTTCCTGTTAGAAATAATAATTAAAGTATCTTTAACGACAATTAAAATAATTTCAAAGCGATGATGCGCTTACAAATCGAAAAGATTAAAAAACAATAGAAATTAAATTCCTTATGACAAACAACGATATTTTAAAAAAACTACGTGTAGCCCTAAAGTTAAGAGACGACGATATTGTAAAAATTTTAAGTTTAGTAGATTTTAGAATATCTAAGAGCGAACTCGGCGCTTTTTTTAGAAAGGAGGATCATCCAAAATATATGGAATGTGGCGATCAAATTCTACGAAATTTTTTAAACGGTTTAGTCATACACTTACGAGGTCCCATGCCAAAAAAAGGCGAAAATAAAACACAAAAAAAAAGCAACGAATAATAATTTTCTTGAAACTCACGATTCCCTAGTCAAACCATAGGAGTAGCTGCTCGCTGGCAGGCTGGTTTCGTCAATTTTATTTTGTGTGAAGAGACCAAAAACTGTGATTTTATACTTTGCCGTAGTCGAAACTGCCAGAAAAGGTAATTGGAACCTTTACAAAGGAGCTGTAAAAAGGAAATCCCCGAGGCTGAGCCGTCGGGGAAGGCACATTCAGAATTTAACCCATGATGAATGTTATCGATAAAAAAAATCCAAGATTTAATTCATTTTTAAGTTTTGGGTTTTCTTTTTTAAGTTTTTGGGTCAAAAATCATATTTTTATTACCGACAAGGCATACTTATCCCATGATGTTTTAACTCTTAAATTTATGCGGCCATCTGGTTTAGATTATTTTGTATTCTCCTACCTATTTCCAGAGCATTGGCGGTATGTATACCAAAGAAGATCCATAGTTTTTCAGTAGCTTTCGTCTTGGCTTTTATTTTTTTGAGATGATAGTGCTCTTTTTCATTTCCAAAACTACCTTCTAGCCTAGTAGCTCGCTCTTTAGCAATTAATGCTTTGAGTTTTTTTTCTTGCTGATAGTTTTTAGGAAGCTTGCCTTTACGCTTGAAGTCCGTCTTGATATTGTTCTTGGTAACAAATTTGCGGTTCATATTGGTGGCATAAATAGCATCGGCTCCTACTATTTTTGTTTTTATTTTTGTAAGCGATTGTGCTTTGTAAATGGTTTTCTTTAATCTTGTACCTTCATTAAAAGCATTGAAATTTAAATGCTCTATAAAGCTGATACCGTCTATTTGCAGCTTGTTTACTTTGGCTCCGAACTCAACAGATTTTACTTCTTTTCCTCTCACTATTGGTCTAAGGTAACTTTTCGCAATACTTACTATTCTGTTTTTTGGTGATACGCCTGTTTCAAAGTATTGCTGTTGCTGCGCATATACTTTTTTGATAGTAGCGACTCTTCTAAAATAAGCTACACGACATTCAAGTTTATAAGAAGTGCGAAGCTCTTTTTCAAAGCCTATAAGCTTATTTAATAGGTGTAATAACGCCCTGGTAAGTGGCTTTCTTTTCTTGTTGGTTTTTCTGCGCATTTTACTAAATCCAAAATAGCGCTTTTTCCATTTTATATACTTGGTGCGCATCATTTTTAAACCTAAAACCTTACAGATTTTTTTTAGCTGCCTATACAACCAATCTACAGCTTCCCATAGGAGCTTTTGAGGCGTGGGATAACGGAGCTCGCTCTCATAGCAGGTGGCATCAACTGTGATTTGATTTTTATTTTCTATATGGGGTCGCCAATGTTTATAAAGTGACTTTTCTAATGCGTCAATCTTGAGTTTTTCTGCCAGTTCACAGCGTATTTGACTAACTATTTTAAAATTCGTAATCCTAGAAAACCCTAAATGAATATCACAAAAAAATTGGTAATCAATATTACTATTGAGCTGTTCTATCAGCTTCCTATCAGAACTGCATGTGTAATGCTTTAAAAACATCAGTGCGATTCTTCCCTTGGGGCTAAAGATCATTTTTGAACCAAATGCTTTTTCTTTAATCTGAAAAGCTTCGACTAAAGATTTCCAGGGAATAGCTAAGTAAATCTTCCCTAGGTCACTCTTTAAAAAACGGGTATAAAACGCATCAAAATTTTCAGTAGCAGATAAAAATGAAAATTCGTGCTGTAATTCACTAATTCTTTGTATTTTCATGATTGTAGATAAAAGAAAACCCCGTTTTTGGCTCTTAATGGCCTTTTTCGGGGTTTTTATTTACTTCAATTTACGAAAAAAATATCGGTTTTACTAAGGTTTTAACGTTTTATGAATGCGCCGGGGAATTATTTAAATTAAAGTTATTCTTTTACTTTATATAAATTACCAAAAATAAATTTAGATAAATGGTATTAAGCGAGTACCTCTTGAACTTTATCTGCGGCTTCTTTAAATTCTGTTGCACTTAAAACATCTAAGCCCGAATTATCTATTAAGGTTTTAGCGATATCTGCATTAGTGCCCTGTAATCGCACAATAATCGGAACATTGATATCGCCTATGTTTTTATAGGCATCTATAATTCCTTGGGCAACACGATCGCAACGTACAATACCTCCAAAAATATTAACTAATATGGCCTTAACTTCAGGATCCTTTAAAATAATTTTAAAAGCGGCTTCAACACGTGCAGCATCAGCAGTGCCGCCAACATCTAAGAAGTTTGCTGGTTCACCACCAGCCTGTTTAATTAAATCCATAGTCGCCATAGCGAGACCTGCACCATTTACCATACAGCCCACATTACCATCTAAATCGACATAATTTAAACCTAGTGCTCCAGCTTCAACCTCAATAGGATTTTCTTCACGTAAATCACGCAAAGCTGCGTAGTCTTTATGTCTGTATAACGCATTATCGTCTATGGTAACTTTAGCATCAACAGCCATTATTTTATTGTCACTAGTTTTTAAAACAGGATTTATTTCAAACAGCGACGAATCGGATTTCACATAAGCGGTATAAAGGCTAGTAACAAATTTTGTCATTTCTTTAAACGCCATACCTGACAAGCCTAAATTAAACGCTATACGCCGTGCTTGAAAAGGCATTAATCCTATAGATGGATCTATTTCTTCTGTAAATATTAAATGCGGGGTTTCCTCAGCCACAGTTTCAATATCCATGCCCCCTTCGGTAGAGTACATAATCATATTTCTACCAGTTGAACGGTTTAGTAATACCGACACATAAAACTCGCTGGTTTCCGATTCTCCAGGATAATAAACATCTTCGGCTACTAAAACTTGATGTACACGCTTACCTTCGGCCGAGGTTTGTGGTGTTATTAAATCCATTCCAATTATTTGATTGGCGATGGTTTCAACCTCTTCTATACTTTTAGCAATCTTAACACCGCCGCCTTTACCACGTCCGCCCGCATGAATTTGAGCCTTAATAACATGCCAGCCTGTTCCTGTTTCTTCTGTTAATTTTTTCGCGGCGGCAACAGCCTCTTGAGCATTTTGAGCAACGATACCGCGCTGTATACGCACTCCAAAACTGTTTAAAATTTCTTTACCTTGGTACTCGTGTAAATTCATAACGTGTTTAATGGTTTAAGTTATTTAAATACAAATAATAACTAGTATTTGCGCTAGTCTTCTTATTTGATAGAACGTGTAAAATTCCCTGTTTAAAGCCTAAAAAAAGACAGCAAATCGATAAAAATGTTTATGTAATTAAACAAATGATTACTGGGTGTTTTATAGCAACTAAGATATTAAAAATTATGAATTTCTCATTCAGAAAATCGCTTTAATTTAGGAGTTAACTACCAGTCTAAACCCTTCACCATGAATATTAAGGATTTCCACCTTATCATCAAGTTTTAGGTACTTGCGTAATTTAGCTATATAAACATCCATACTTCGGGAGGTAAAATAGTTATCATCTCTCCAAATTTTAGTAAGAGCCAATTCGCGAGGCATCAAATCGTTTTCATGCAAGGCCAATAGACGTAGTAATTCGTTTTCTTTAGGCGATAATTTAATTGGTTCGCCACCCTTATGTTTTAAAAAACGCAACTTAGAGTTCAATTCAAAATTTCCTATTTTAAATTCAAACTGTTTACTATCGGAAATCGTTTCCGTGGCTTTACGTTGCATTATGGCCTTAATTTTCATTAAGAGTACTTCGCTGTCAAAAGGCTTGTTTAAATAATCGTCGGCTCCAACTTTATACCCTTTTAAAACATCTTCTTTCATGGCTTTTGCCGTTAAAAAAACAATGGGGATATCGGTATTTTTTTCGCGTATTTCTTTTGCCAAAGTAAAACCGTCTTTATAAGGCATCATAACGTCTAAAATACAGAGATCGAAATCGTCTTTTTTAAACTTTTCAAAGCCTTCCATACCGTTTTTAGCATGAACAACATCATAATCATTCATCATTAAATAATCTTTAAGCACTGTTCCAAAATTTGGATCGTCCTCTACTAATAAAATTTTCTTTTTTTGCTCTTCCATAGTTATGTTATTATTGGAAGCTTTATTATAAACATGCTTCCTTTTCCTTTTTCACTTTCTACTGTTACATGGCCTTGATGGTCTTCTACAATTCGTTTTACATAAGAGAGACCTAGTCCGTGCCCTTTTACATTATGTATATTCCCTGTATGTTCTCTATAAAACTTTTCGAACACGCGTTTTAGGGCTGCTTTACTCATTCCGCTTCCATAATCTTTTATTTTTATAAAAATATTAGTTCCTATATTTTCTGTGAAAATCTCAATTTTTAATTCATTTGGCGAATATTTTATAGCATTGTCTAAAATATTAACCAGAACATTTGTAAAGTGCATTTCGCTCGCTAAAACAGTAGATTTCTCGGCATTAAAATGGGTTTTAATCGTACCATTACTGTTTTCGACTAAAAGCCTTACATGCGCAATGGCATGTTCTATGATGTCGTGCACTTCTACCCTATCTTTACTTATATTGAGTTCGTTTTTTTCGAGTTTAGATATTCTTAACACGTTTTCTACTTGTGCATGCATGCGCCTATTTTCATCTTTAATCATGTTAAGATAACGAATAACTTTTTCTTTATCATCTATAATTTTAGGATTTTTAATGGCATCTAAAGCTAAATTGATTGTAGCTATTGGTGTTTTAAATTCATGTGTCATGTTATTAATAAAATCCGTTTTAATTTCTGCAATTTTACGTTGTTTTACTAATTGATACAGCGCACTAGAATAGGCCAAAACAATAATAGAAGTAAAAATTACTGAAAGAAAAATCATGCCCTTAATAGACGCAAAAATAAATTTTCTATCATCTGGAAAGTTTACCAGTAACTTATAATTACTTCTGCGATTTTCATCATAAAAAATAAAAACACTAAAAGGAGATGCTTCATCCATTTCAAATCCATCACTATATATTTTTGTAGCTAAACCATTACTGTAAATAGCAAACTCGTAATCGATATCAATATTTTTTGCTTGCAGTTCCTCTGCTAGTAGTGCATTAATTTCACTTGTGGAAACCCTTTTGTGTACTGGAATAGTTTTCCTGTAAGCTTTAAAGTTTTTTTCGAAATAATTCTTTTCAGCTTCTTTTAAACGCCCACTATTTACAATATTTAAAATGGGGCTTTTAGATATTTCTTTTTCAGAAAACTCGTTATACACTTCAATCCTTGAACTTCCAATAATATTCTTTATGTTAATACTATCTAAACCAATGTCAAAGAGCGATGAGGATAATTTATAATTCTCCTCCAATACACCGCTACTATAAATAAGCGTTTCTTTTGTATTATTATTTTGCTGGTATATAAATAACTGCGACACTGCTGCCGAATCACTCCTAGTTTCTAAATCTAAATTTTGATACTTTTCAAAATACGAGTCTAACTCATTCTTTTCAATTTTATTTGATACCGCATACAACGCGTTGGTGACGCTAGAATTAAAACGTTTCTTCTCGTTATCTACAGAATCGTTTATATAAAATGATTGTACAAATATGATACCAATAAGCGATAAACTCATTAAAAGTATCAAGACCGTAAATATTCTTTTACTCATTAATCAAATTTAACATTTTAACATTTAGTCCCGCTCTCATTTAACCTTACATTAACAATTATGTTAAAAATATCGTTTTTTTTACTTTAAATGCAATTTTTTAAGAGTTCCTCATGCACTTTAAACACTTGTTTTTTGGTGTTTTCTAAGTCAATATTTTCAATTACAAAATCTGAGCGTTCGATTTTCGCTTTATCACTCCATTGGTTTTTAATTATGGCATCAATTTTATCTCTTGTAGTTTGATCCCGTTTTAGTAAACGCTCATATCTTAACTCTAGTGGCGCTGTAACTGTAATCACATAATCGCAAGCTTTATGCCCGTCATTTTCAAATAAGATCGCAACTTCTTTAATAATATACGGTGCATCTTGTGTTGTTAGCCATGTTTTAAAGTGATTGGCCACCTCAGGATGGACAATGGCGTTCATTTTCTCTAAATAACTGGGCTCATTAAAAATAATATTAGCGATAAATGGTTTGTTTAACACATTATTAGTATATGCTTTATCTCCAAAAAGCTCGATAAGTTTCTGTTTAATAATCTCAGAATTACGCATCAATTTCTTAGCTTCTTCATCGGCAATATAAACAGGTATACCCAAAGCCATAAATTCTTGTGCTACCGTAGTTTTACCACTACCGATACCTCCAGTGAGTCCAACTATTTTCATTCTACAATAATAAATTCAATGTGTTGCTGATTAATTTTTACATGTTTTACCGTTGATGGAGATTTTGATATTTCTGGTAATAAATAAGACTGATTACTCGCAATTTTACTAAAATCGCATACCACCTGAAAATCTTTTGCTTCAACAGTTTTAAAATTATTCAAACTCGTATAATAAGTAACATCTACCGTTTTTGGAAAATACTTAATAGTTCGATTATTAGGAATATTGATTACGGTTACTGGAACTTTTACACGACCTTCTGTAAATTTCTCAACTTTTGCTGATAGGTTTACCGTTTGATTTAAAAATTTTAAGTTTGTATTATTCTCTGGTAATTTTAACTGTACAATTTTCTCAATATCAGTTTTCACATCGAGCATTTTTAAAGGCTCGGTTTTAATATTTTTAATTTGCGACACTAAAATATTGGGACCAATGACTTCAATAGAATCTGGTGTTATTGTAAATGGTTCACTAACATCATAACCTGAACTAAACTGAATATCTGCATTTAAAACTACAGGTATTTTTTTTACGGCATTAACATCAAATTTAAAGTCTAATGTATTAGGATAAATATCTAATACCTCCACATCTTCTCCAAACTGCTTCGCTATAAACGAAAAATTTTTAGAGGTATTCCAAACAAAAGACGAGTCATTCTTATCTATTTCCTTTTTAAAATCTATGGTGATTTTAGGTTTTTTTAGGTAAAAAGACAACCATTTAAACCCGTGTGTCTTTAATGTCATATTTAAAACCGTATTAGAATCGTTTATAACAATAATTTCTTCAGGAATATTAATCTTGTCAATATTAAAAGCGACTGTGTTCGTGTGCTCTTTAGATAATTTACTGAAAATTAAAATGACAAACGATAAAATTAAAAAAACAAAGAACACGTTTATTCTTTTACGTTTTAACTTGCCTTTTAACTGTGATTTTAGCTTTATGCTCATGGTGATTTAAAAAATAATTGTGGAAAATGCGATTCTGGCGATTTATTTAAAACCCCAATGGCAAAGGTCGATTTAAAAAACCCATAACCATATCCGAAAAATTGAATTCCTAAAGCAACAAGAGCTAGTAAAGAAATAACGATGCTTTTGGTGTTGAATAAGGCGCTAAAAAACACCATTATAAAATACAAAGCATAGGCAATTATCGCAAATTTAATATTAAAAATAAGAAGTAACAGTGCACATATTAAGCCAAAACAAAATAAGGTTGGAAACCAATATGTTATTTTTTTTGTGGAAGGATGCCAATCATTTAAAATGGGGCGTACCATTCCAAATTTATAGACTTGCTGATAAAATTTACGCCATGAAATCCTGCGTTTATGATACACAAAAGCTTCTGGTATAAGTTTGGTTGTAAATCCCAAATCCCACAATCGGATGGATAAATCTGGATCTTCCCCTGGGTGAATACGACCAAAACCCTTAGAAGCTAAAAAGGCTTCTTTAGAAATGCCCATATTGAAACTTCTTGGCTGAAACTTGTTTATACTTTTTTTGCCCCCTCTAATACCTCCAGTGCTAATAAAAGACGTCATTACAAAATTAATAGCCTTTTGAAGATTTGTGAAAGATTCGTGAGCGGCATCTGGACCACCAAAACAATCGACGTAGTCTAATTTTAAACTTTGTTCTACGGCATTTAAATAATTTTCGGGCAAAATACAATCGGAGTCTAAAATAATAAAATAATTACCTTTGGCCTTTTGCATACCGTAATTTCGGGAATCTCCTGGCCCTGAATTCGATTTAAAATAATAAGAAATATTAAGCTTGTTTTTAAAGCTATCAACCACTTTTTTAGAAGGTATTGTAGAACCATCTTCAACAATGACTATTTCGTAATCACTACTGGTATTTAATTGAATAAAGCTTTGTAAAAGTTCTTCAATTTCGTCTGGACGATTATAAACCGGAATAATAAATGAAAATTCAAACTGCATACAACAAAGGTAACTAATAGTGCCATAATAATTAGTAATCTTGGTCTTGCTTTTGGACCATGACTATTTTTGTCGAGTAAACTAGAGCGAGACCGTACTGTTTAAAACGACGAAAACTTTATTAATAAACCCAATAATACAACAGCTTTAAAGCAAGCACTATATTTTATTGTTTTTCGAAAAAATAGTGGTTATACAAGTCTTCTATCTTCGTGAAAAATAGTTTTAAGACACAAAAAAGCCATTGTAAACAATGGCTGGAAAATGGATTAAAAGTGTTTATTTATTCTCAAAAGCCTCTACAACAGCATCACTAACTCCCATATTGCTAAAACCACCATCGTTGTAAAGATTTTGCAACGTTACCCGTTTGGTTAGATCGCTAAATAAGGTTATGGTATAGTTTGCACAGTCTAGTGCCGTGGCATTACCTAAAGGCGATATTTTATCGGCATAGTTTAAAAAGCCATCGAAACCTTTTACCCCGTTACCAGCGGTTGTTGGTGTTGGGGATTGAGAAATTGTATTAACCCTCACTTTTTTATCGCGACCAAAGAAGTAACCAAAACTACGAGCTACACTTTCTAAAAAGGCTTTATTGTCGGCCATATCGTTATAATCTGGAAATACACGTTGAGCGGCCATATAACTTAAAGCCACAATACTACCCCACTCATTCATCGCATCGGCTTTATAAAGTGTTTGCATAACTTTATGAAAGGACATAGCCGATACGTCTATTCCTTTCTGAGTCCACTCATAATTTTGGTCGGTGTAATGTTTACCCCTTCTAACGTTCATAGACATCCCAATAGAGTGTAAAACAAAATCGATTTTACCGCCAAGAATTTCCATAGATTGTTCTATTAACCATTGTAAATCTCTCTCTGATGTGGCGTCGGCAGGAATAATTTGAGCCCCTGTTTTTTTTGCAAGTTCGTCGATTTGCCCCATACGCATGGCTGCTGGCGCATTGGTTAACACAAATTGCCCACCTTCTTCGTGAACACGTTCTGCGGTTTTCCAAGCTATAGAGTTTGAATCTAAAGCCCCAAAAATAATTCCCTTTTTACCTCGTAATAAATTGTAAGCCATGTTTTATTGTAAGTTTTTTTTATATTTTTTTTGATATGAAAAGTATGGAGTACACAGCATAGGTTGACATGGATTTAATAATACCTATTAACTCCAGCCAATTTACTGACTCTAGTTGTTAGTTAATAGTTCTTTAGCGTGGGCAATTGCAGACGAAGACATCTCTAAACCGCCTAGCATTTGAGCAATTTCGACGATGCGCTCGTCGTGATTTAATTTCACTAAATTGGTTTGAGTTACCTCGTTAACATCCTCTTTATACACTTTAAAATGCGCATCGCCTTTAGCGGCGATTTGTGGTAAATGGGTTATCGAAAACACCTGCATCGTTTTGCTCATTTGCAACATAATATCACCCATTTTATTAGATATTTCACCAGAAACTCCGGTATCAATCTCATCGAACATTATAGTTGGTAGTTGCACATATTTTGATAAGACCGATTTAATGGCAAGCATTATTCGAGACAATTCGCCCCCTGAGGCTGCTTTTTTAAGCGCATTAAAACTTCCGCCTTTATTGGCTGAAAATAAAAAAGTTAATTCATCTTGGCCATTTGAGAAGAATTGATCTACCAAAGCAACTTCAATTTTAAATTGTGCATTTGGCATGCCTAAACTCTTTAAAATAAGCTCAAGCTGCTTCTTTAAAACCGGTATGGCTTTTGAACGATTCTCACTTATTTGTTTTGAAATGGATTTAAGTTGTGTTTTCTGAGTTTCAATTTCGGCCTGTTTCTTATTGATATCATCATCTAAGTGCTCGGTCGTGGTAACCTTATCCTCTAATTCGTTTTTTATTTTAATTAATTCCGAAACCTCCGTCGTCAAGTGCTTCTGCATGAGGTTATGAAGCGTTTTTAATTTGGAATCGACAACTTCTAAACGATTAGGATCGGCCTCTAGACCTTCTTGTAGGGCATCTATCTCACTAAAAACATCGTTTAAATCTATTAAACTACTATTTACTCTATTGAATAAATCTTCGTATTTAGTAGAAAAACCCGAAATATTTTGAAGATTATTTTTTACGCTAGTTAAGGTTGTTAAAACTCCAATTTGTTCATCATCTAACAATTTGTAAGATTCTGAGAGTTTTTCTTGTATACCTTCAATATTGTTTAGGGTTTCGTATTCTTCTTCAAGCGCTTGTTGCTCGCCTTCGATTAAATTAGCTTCAATTAACTCGTTTAACAAAAAGGCATTATAGTCGTATTCTTTAATGGCCTCAGCTTGAAAAACCAACAACGATTTTAATTCTTTTTGTAATTTTTTATAGTCCTTTAACTCTTTAGTATACTGCTGTAACAAAGTATGATTATCAGCCAAAGCATCAATCACCTGAAACTGAAAATCGTCGCTTGTTAATTGCAGTGTTTGGTGTTGAGAATGAATATCAATTAATCGCTCGCTAAGTGCTTGTAAACTACTTAACTTTACAGGAGAGTCGTTTATAAAAGCTCTAGATTTTCCAGAAGGTAAAATTTCACGACGAATGATGGTTTGCGTCTCATAATCTAAGTCTTCGGTCTCAAAAAGTGTTTTCAAATTATAATTTGACACATCGAAAACGGCTTCAATAATACATTTTTGAGTCGTGTCCTTCAAACTACTTAAATCTGCGCGTTTACCCAGAATTAAAGATAAACCACCTAATAAAATAGATTTACCGGCTCCGGTTTCTCCTGTAATTATAGATAATCCGTTGTTAAAATTAACTTGAAGATTATCAATTAAAGCGTAATTTTTTATTGATAGTGAGCTTAACAATTGCGTTTAATTTTTTAAAGATTTGAAAATTAAAGATCGTAATTTTTTTTATTTTAATACCAATTTAACTTGTAAAGTCGTGTAAATAAATTGAATTATTTTTTGATTAATTGAAATGAAAAATAAATAGCATAGCATCGTTACGGTAATTATTTTTGATGAAAAGTAAGCAAAAAAGAAACTATTTATTACGATTTTATATGGTTAAATTGGTATAACTCCAGTTAAAATTTAATATTTCGCCATTTATTAGAATGTGTAGGCGCAATTTTTTGCAGTGCTTCTTTCAATTTTGCAATATTAACACTAGGGCCTTCAGAAAATATTTGCTCTATTTCACCCGCCTTAGCATCAAAAAAAGTTCGCAAAACGAAGGAATTTGGTCTTCGTCTATTCATAGCCTGAAATTCTAATAAAGCCGCTGCGATTTCTTCTTTCCCTGCTTTTACATCTTCACTCATTTTATCAAGGCCATTTATATGATAAGCATACATGACTTCCCTGTACTCTTTAAAAGTTGGAGATAAGATATTATCAATTAATGCAAATCTACTCTGTAAACCATCTGCAGCTTTCCAGCCTTTAAAGTTATCCTGTTGCGAATAATTCGTGATAATTTGTGCTTGAGTGTAGTATGGGGCACCTCCATTTTCAGCAAACGAATCGGCGTCTATGGCTAAAATCATATAAATATGAAATGCCAAAACCGAAACTAAATTAGACTCAAATTGATTGGGATTAAATGTTAAATCCTGAAACTCTAAATACCTAAAAGTAACATCTTTATCGTTAAAACTATATAGTGGTGTGCTGTAAGAAGAGCCAAAAACCGGTCGTGAAGATTGTACTTGAAGTGTACCTTGAAAAGTTTCACCACTAAATTCGGTTAAACTAATAACCATGTTGCAATTAATACGTTCCTGACTCTTGTGTTTTTTCGTGGTCCATGTGGTATTATTAACAAACTCGTTTAATTGTTTCTCAAGGGTTTTAAAAACCTGCAAGTTCTCGTTTCCGGTTTGCAAAGCATTAACGACAATATTGCAATTTAATTCTTGAGAAAACCCTATAAAACCAAAACATACTGATAAGAATAAAATAATATTACGCATCGATTTGTCTTATAATTTCGGTTAATAAATCTTGAGCAACTTCGGTTTTAGATTTCAATTGGTACTCGGTAATCGTTTCAAACTCATCAATAAAAGTAACCTTATTGGTGTCCGTTTTAAAGCCAGCACCTTGGTCGTTCAAGGAGTTCAAAACAATTAAATTTAAATGCTTGCGCTTTAATTTTAGAATGGCATTTTCTACCTCATTATCGGTTTCTAAAGCAAAGCCAACTAAAAATTGATGTTTTTTTACTTCTCCTAAAGATAATAATATATCCTTAGTTTTTACCAAGTCGATACTAAAAGTAGTCTGGGTCTTTTTTATTTTTTTTGATGCGGCAGTTTTTGGCTTGTAATCTGCAACCGCTGCCGAGAGTATAGCGATATCGACATCTTGAAAATACTTATGAGCTTCACGATACATCTCTTCAGCACTAATAATAGGCACAACGCGAATTAAAGTGTGTTGTACTTTTTGTTGGGTTGGGCCAGTAATTAAAATGACTTCTGCGCCCAAACTTGCTGCAGTTTTAGCGATTTCAAAACCCATTTTCCCACTAGAATGATTACCAATAAAACGAACTGGGTCTATCGCCTCGTAAGTTGGCCCCGCTGTTATTAAGACTTTTTTTCCGCGTAAGGGTAATTTTCCTAAAACATCATTTTCGATAAAGGTGACCATATCTTCTGGCTCTGCCATACGCCCCTCTCCTACCAAACCACTGGCCAATTCGCCGCTTGTTGCTGGAATCATAATGTTCCCAAAAGCTGCCAATTTTTCGAAAGATTTTAATGTGCTTGGGTGTTTGTACATATCCAAGTCCATTGCTGGTGCAAAATACACCGGACATTTAGCCGATAAATAAGTTGCTAAGAGCAGATTATCGCAGGTACCATTCGCCATTTTAGACAAGGTATTAGCGGTTGCAGGGGCAATTAGAAATACATCTGCCCATAACCCAAGATCGACATGATTATTCCAAACCGCATTTTCATCTTCTTCATTTATAAAGGAAGAATGGACTGGGTTTTTAGATAGTGTTGATAAGGTTAGTGGAGTAACAAATTCTTTTGAAGACGGCGTCATGATAACTTTTACGTTCGCGCCAGATTTTATAAACAAACGTACTAAAGCCGCCGTTTTATAAGCGGCAATACCACCACTAACACCTAATAGTATGTTCTTGCCGCTTAGAATACTCATAATACTAAATGTTCAATATTATGAATTAGAATCTTCTTTAGTATTTCTATAGTAGATTTTGTCTGTTAACCATTCATTAACCGCTAAAGCATGCGGTTTTGGAAGACGCTCGTAAAATTTAGAAACCTCGATTTGTTCTTTGTTTTCAAAAACCTCTTCAAGACTATCGTTGTAGGTTGCAAATTCATCCAACTTGTCGATAAGTTCTTTTTTAATTTCCGAATTAATTTGTTCAGCACGCCTTGCTATAATCGATATCGATTCGTAAATGTTACCTGTTGGTTCATCGATTTGATTTCGATCGTAAGTGATTGTATTAACGGGAGCGTTGGTTTTCTTTAAGTCCATTGACATGATTATTTAACTTTTAGTGCTATATTTTTGTAATGATTCATCAATCTCCGAAGCCATGACATTTATGGTTTCCATATGCTTGGAGTTTTTGTATCGTTTTTTAAACGATTCGTAATATTCTTTTGCTGTTTGAAGTCTTTCTTGTTTTTTATATTCTACACTATTAATGGCTAATTTGTAGGCCGAGTCGAACCTGTAAAACAAGGCGTCTTCACGCAAAGAAGACCCAGGGAAATCTAATATAAAATTATCGAAAGATTTAATTGCTGCGTTGAGCTCTGTAGAGGTAAACGCAATTTTATTGTATTGCTTGGCGATTTCAAAGGCCTTGGTTTCTAATTTTAAATCTAACTCTTTAACCAGCACATTCGCTTCTTCACTAAACTCAGACTCTGGATAAGCATTAATAAAAGCTTGTAATTTCTCTAGAGCATTAACCGTTTCGGTCTGGTCTTTTGAGTATACTGGAGAAAGCATATAATAACTTTTGGCACTTAAAAAAGAGGCCTCTTCAGCTTTCTCACTATTTGGATAGCTCGTCGCAAAACGCTCGAATTGGTACGCAGCTAAATAGTAATCTTTGGTTTTATAAAACGTATTTGAGTACAAATACATTAACTTTTCAGCTTGAGGCTTACCTCTATAACTCGGTACGATTTGAGCAAAAAGTTTGTTTGCTTTTTCGTATTTTCCGTCGTTGTAAAGCGCTTCACCCATTTTGAATTTCGGGGCAATATCTTCGTTTTTTAAAACTTTTTGATATTCGCTGCAACTGCTGAAAATTGATAACGTTATAATAATGTAAAAAAACTTCTTCATATATTTTAAAACAGGATGCAAAATTAGGTTATTAATATGGAATTTAAAAATATAATTTCACTGCTAAAATAAACGTTCAATAAGAGCAACTGTAAGGTTTAAGTAATTATTAACATTAATTAATACTTTTTACAAAACTAGCGATTTTTTCTTTTAAAGGTTTAGAGGCTGAAACTAATGGTAATCTCACGGTGTCTTGACATAAATTTAAAGCGTCGAAAACGGCTTTTATTCCCGCTGGATTATTCTCTTCAAAAATATAACTTACGACATCCATCAACTTAAAATGAATTTTATAAGCCGCTTTAGCATCGCCTTGTAAACCGAGGCGAATCATGTCTGAAAAATCTTTAGGAAACGCTTGACCAATAACCGAAATAACACCCGCTCCACCAGCTAAAACAACACCCAATGCTAAATCGTCGTCGCCCGATATAATATGAAAATCTTTTGGTTTGTTTTTTAAAAGCTGTAAGTATTGGGCAACATTGTTGCCTGCTTCTTTCACGGCCACTATATTCTTAAAATCACGAGCTAAACGCAATGTCGTTTCCGGGGCCATGTTTTTAGATGTGCGCCCAGGTACGTTATATAAAATGATGTCTACAGGACACACTTCTGCTATGGCTTTAAAATGCTGATAGAGGCCTTCTTGGGTTGGTTTGCTATAATAAGGAGCTACTGATAAAATAGCGTCGATATCGCTTAAATCGGTAGCGTTTATCTCCTCAATAATAGCAGCCGTATGGTTACCACCAATACCCAAAACCAAAGGTAATCGCCCTTTATTGGCTTGAGATATCGTTTTAACAATAGCACGTTTTTCTTCTTTAGTTATGGTTACACTTTCGCCAGTAGTCCCAGAGATTACTAAATAATCGATTCCATTATCAATGTTAAAATTAACAATATTTGTCAATGCCTCCTGATCTATACTCAAATCAGTTTTAAATGGGGTCACTAACGCAACTCCTGTGCCGATAAACTTATTATTCATTTTCAATTTTATTTAATGTAGTTAGATATTTGTGCAACTCCGACTTAAATACTTCAAAGGCCTTTAAATCTGTTTTTATTATGAGATCGTTTAGTCGGGAATCGGTTTGAATTACCCCAATTTTAAAATCTGCTTGACATTTTGCTGTGAGCAATTTAAGCTCTAAAACTTCTGTAGTGTAATAACTAATTAGCGCATCAAACTTTCTATTCAAAAACAACTGCAACTCCTTATTTTTTATGCTGCCATTCCAACCAAAATCGTTTGGTGTATAACAGGATTCCCAGTTATTATTAAGATCAAGATCTTCTTTAGCTGAAAATCCAATAATTTTAAATCTGTTGGGACGCACATTTAAGTTATGAGCTAAATCTCTAAACGCTTCAAAATCATTAAATTCATCAATATTTAAGATAACACCCAAACTTTTAATTTTTCCGTTTTCAGGACTAATATGGCGCTTAGACAACAATTTGTTTAGATACTTTTTATTAGATTTTTCTTTAAAACCTTTTAAAATCATTTATCTTTATGCTTTAAATTTGAAGCAAAGGTAGCAAAAGTAGGTTCAAAAATTCCGTTTAGTTTATGAGGTTCACATATTTTATTATTTTGTTAAATATTTTAATTTTATCAGGATGCCAGCAAGAGAAACAACATGTATTTAAAATTGAGGGCAAACAGATACCAATTACAGACAGTATAGAATCGCATGCCGAAATAGCGGCATACATTAAACCCTTTAGGGAAAAAATTCAACAAGACCTTGATAGCGTGTTGGCCTATGCTCCAGAAACCTACTCTAAAAACAACGGTGATTTTAATACCGCAATTGGTAACTTTATGGCCGATGCGGTTTACAGTGAAGGAAACCCCATCTTCTTCAGTCGAACTGGTAAGAATATAGATATGGTTTTACTAAACTACGGCGGCATACGATCGGCTCTGCCAAAAGGAGAAATCTCAAAAAGGAGTGCCTTTAATTTGATGCCTTTTGAAAATAGCATTGTTGTAGTCGCTTTAAAAGGCACCGAAGTTAACAAACTCATTAATTACCTTTCGAAATCTAAACGCCCACACCCCATTTCTAAATTAAAACTTGTGTTAGATGCAAATTTTAATGTCCACGAAGCTTCCATTAACGGAAAAACTATTGATGAAAACAAAACCTATTATGTAGCCACAAATGATTATTTATACAATGGTGGTGATAGTATGTCTTTCTTTCAAACCAACGAAGGACTATATATTTTAGACTATAAAATAAGAAATGCCTTAATTGATAAGTTTATAAAACTAGACACGATAAAGCCTGTTATTGACGATAGATTTACTCAAATTAAATAGACGAGTCATGTTCAAAACAAACCATTAAGCCTTATTTAGCAACAAATTACTAAAAATGAAACGTAGAGATTTTATACAACAAACCGCCGCTGGAGCAGCATTAGTAACACTTGGTTCTTATGGACTACAATCCTTTACTGCACCCGAGAAAAGCTCTAAAATAACGATATTACATACTAACGACGTACATAGTCATGTCGATCCTTTTGGACCAAACGATGGCAGGAACGCTAATATGGGAGGTGTCGCAAGACGCGCTAGCCTTATTGAATCGATTAGACATGAAAATCCGAATACCTTACTTTTGGATGCAGGTGATATTTTTCAAGGAACACCTTATTTTAACTATTATGGTGGTGAACTTGAATTTAAATTAATGAGCATGTTAAAATATGATGCTGCCACCATTGGAAACCATGAATTTGATAATGGTATCGAGGGTTTGTATGCACAATTACCACATGCCAAATTTGAGTTTGTATCGTCCAACTACGATTTTTCTAACACGGTTATGGATACCCTTATAAAGCCCTATAAAATTTTTAAAAAAGGCGCCATAAAAATTGGAGTGTTTGGATTGGGGATTGAACTAGATGGATTGGTTGCTCCTAACATGTTTAAAGAAACCAAATACCTAGATCCTATAGAAATCACACAAGATATTACGAGAACTCTTAAAGAAGACGAGCAATGTGATTTAATTATTTGCTTATCGCATTTAGGCTATAATTACAGAAAAAACGATACAAAAATTAGCGACTTAAAACTTGCTGCCGCAACCAAAAATATTGATTTGATTATTGGTGGTCATACTCATACGTTTTTAAAGAAACCCACCATTGTAAAAAATATTGAAGGCAAAAACATGTTAGTTAACCAAGTAGGATGCCACGGTATTAATCTTGGTAAAATTGACTTTTATTTTGATTCTGATAAACAAAAGGTGGCTAATGGCACCTCGATTATTGTTTAAAAATGCAGAAAGGGTTTTTAGTACAATTTTAAAGCAGTCTTCCAATTTACAAAGGCAATCTTATTTACTTTAATACCCCTAAGTATTAATTTGAAAACGTAGAAGATATTCAAAAGGTCTAAATTTTGATGTATCAAAACTAGGTCTTGGTCATACTTTTCTGGTCCACAGCATCATCGTTATACTTGGCTTGTTTCACGAAGAAATAAAAGGCTAATGCCATTAACACGACAAACATAAAATCGAAAGCATTTTCTTCAATTAAAAATAAATAAGCAACAAAAGCAATCTCGCTAAAAACTAAGCTCATCGTACCTAAAAACAAAAACCAAGACTTTTTATTTTCTTTGTGAATATAATTTAGAAAGGCCAAAGAAAGTGATGCAAACAACAGAGAATTATACAAGTTTTCTAAAAAATAATCTATGGTCAAAACAAATGTCGAGGCCATGAAGTCAAATAAAAAGTAGCAAGTATAGAGACTTAAAAACGACAGGATTACCACCTGCATTTTAAATCTTTTCAATAGAATTTTAAAGTCAAAAGTTTTAGCAAACTCGATAAACAAAAAACAAATAGGCTAAAATTCCTAGAACCATACCAACAAAATAATAAGCATTATCACTTAGTAGTAATCTAAAAAAAAACAATAATTCTGTAGATGCATAAAACATTAAAAACAGACTAAAAAATAATGTTTTTTTATTATTTGAGATAAAATAAAGCAGTGCGATTAAAGGCACAATAAAAGCACTTAAATCCATTGCAAGAGCATCTTTGCTAGCAATCATTAAGCCAGTATACGTTAAGCAAATAAGACCTATTAAAACGATTATAATTTTTGAGAAACTCTTAATAATATCAAGTCATTTATTTGACAAATATAATTGAAAATTAACAACTTAATTAATATTATAAGAATATTCAACCTAAATTAATTATTAAGCATTTTAAGATTGTGTATTTAGTTTTTGTAAAAATGTTAATTCGTCAACAATTTCAATATTTAATTTATCTGCCTTTTGTTTTTTACTTGGCCCCATATTAGAACCTGCCACAATATAACTGGTTTTTGAAGAAATAGAACTGCTTACCTTCCCACCGTTATCTTCAATTAATTTTTTTAAATCTGTTCTGGAAATCGTTTCAAAAACACCAGTAACCACAATAGCTTGTCCTTCTAAAAGATTAGTTTGCCCCTTGAGTTGCTCTTCAGACATTTCTAACTGAACTCCATACTGTTTCAGTTTATTTAAAATCGAAATGTTTTTTTCGTCTTTAAAAAATGCAGAAACACTTTGTGCTATTTTTACGCCTATTTCATCGACATTCACTAAATCGGTTTCGGTTGCCAAAGCGAGGGCATCAATACTCTTATAGTGCTTAGCCAATTTTTTAGCAACAGTTTCCCCAACAAATCGAATTCCTAAAGCGAACAATACACGTTCAAACGGGATTTGTTTTGATGCTGCTACCCCTGCAATTAAATTTTCTGCACTTTTTTCAGCCATGCGTTCTAAAGGCAGGATTTGTTCTTTTGTTAAGGTGTACAAATCTGAATAATCGTTAATAAGCCCTTCATTAACTAAGAGTGCTACCGTTTCTCCACCTAATCCCTCAATGTCCATTGCTTTTCTTGAAATAAAATGTTGAATACGACCAATTATTTGCGGTATACAACCATTATAGTTAGGACAATAATGTTGTGCTTCGCCTTCTTGTCGTACCAATTCTGTATGGCATTCTGGACAATGTGTTATAAATTTTGTGGGGGCCGTATTTGGTAGTCGCTTACTTAAATCGACTGCAATAATTTTTGGAATAATTTCGCCTCCTTTCTCAACAAATACTTGGTCGCCTACACGAATATCTAACTTTTCAATCTGGTCGGCATTATGCAAAGACGCGCGTTTTACGGTTGTACCCGCCAACTCAACAGGTTCCAAATTGGCTACTGGTGTTATCGCTCCGGTTCTACCTACTTGATACGTTATACTGTTTAATTGTGTAGAAACTTGCTCTGCTTTAAATTTATAAGCCATCGCCCATCGTGGTGCTTTTGCCGTAAAACCCAATTCGTCTTGTTGTTGTAGGCTATTTACCTTAACAACCACACCATCGGTTTCGTAAGGTAAGTCGTGTCTATGCGTATTCCAATAATTTATAAATTCTAAAACTTCACTAATAGAATTGGCAAGTTTTGCGACATCGGGTACTTTAAATCCCCACGCTCTCGCTTTCTCCAAACTTTCGTATTGCGATTTAATACCTAAATTAGATCCCGTTAAATTATATAACAAACATTCTAAAGGACGTTTTGCCACTTCAGCACTGTCTTGTAATTTTAAACTACCAGATGCGGTATTTCTCGGGTTTCTATAGGGTTCTTCGCCCAATTCGATACGTTCCTCGTTCATTTTAATAAAACCCTCAAAAGGTAAAACGATTTCACCTCGAATATCAAATTTTTCTGGATAATCCCCTTTTAACTGTAGTGGTACAGATTTTATCGTTCTTACATTTGCTGTGACATTATCCCCTTGAAAACCGTCACCTCGCGTTACAGCCTTTGTCAATTGACCATTTTCGTAAGTTATGCTTATAGAAGCGCCATCGTATTTTAGCTCGCAGGTGTATTGGATATCACCATCAACCAATTTTTTTATGCGGGTTTCCCAATCGAGCAAGTCTTCTTTAGAGTACGAATTGTCTAAAGAATACATGCGTTGTTCGTGCACCAACGTTTCAAAATTTTTAGTCACCGCTCCCCCAACGCGTTGTGTTGGTGAATTGGCATCGAAAAATTCAGGATATTTGGCTTCTAGCGCTTGAAGTTCTTTGAGTTTTATATCGAAATCGTAATCGGATATTGTTGGCTTATCCAACACGTAATAATTATAATTGTGTTCACGTATGTCCTTACGTAGTTCTTCTATTTGTTGTTTTATATTCATGTTGTGCTAGTCGTTGTCTCGATAATTGTCGGGGAACTTAAAGTTTTGCCTGATTTAACTTAGTTTTTATAACGGGCTAAATTATTCAATTTAAACCTTTAATTCAACGTTCCTTTTATCATTCTATCTTTTTTAAAAATATCTTGTTTTAACTCTATGTTTTTAAACTGTTTATCTTTTAACAATCTTATCATATCGTTGCCTAAATATTCATTAATTTCAAAAAACAAGAGGCCTTCATCTTTCAACTTATGCCTTGCAAAATCTGAAATAACATTATAAAACAACAAGGGATCTTCATCTTTTACAAACAATGCCAAATGAGGTTCGTTATTCAACACATTGTTTTTCATCTGTATTTTCTCCTGTACTCTAATATAAGGCGGATTAGAAACGATGACGTCAAATTTAAAAGCTTCAATTCCCAAGTCGCCAAAGGTTTCTTCATCAAAACCCTCCTGTTCCATTTTTAAGATATCACCTTTAAAGAAATTCACTTCTACATTATTCAAAACCGCATTTTGCTTGGCCACTTTTAAGGCGTTTTCACTAATATCTAAAGCGTATATTTTAGCATTTGGTAAGTTTTTAGCTAATGCTATCGCTATACAACCACTACCTGTCCCGATATCTAAAATTTTTATTTCGGTATTTTTATTTTTATAAACTTTTATTACCCATTCTACCAATTCTTCGGTTTCTGGCCGGGGTATTAAAACGTTTTTATTCACTTTAAAGTTTAGACCATAAAATTCAGTTTCTCCAATGATATACTGAATGGGCTGCTCTTGTTTTAATGCTTCTAATGCTTTAAAAATCTCGTCTTGATTTTTAATTTCCAAACTGGGTGTTGTAGCCAATTCTATTCTTGAAACTTGATAATAGAAATCTATCAATATAAAAAAGAAACTATCAACCTCCTCTTGACCGTATGTGGTATCTAATTCGTCGTGAAATGTTTTTTGAATGTCCTTTAGTTTCATTTGATTGTTTTTACTTTTGTTTTCTTAAATACCTTACTACATGCAAGTTACATCTAAGTTTATGGAAAGATATATTAAAAAGATACATTAATTGGTATCTTTTAAGTCTTTTAGCATCCAAATATTACAAGAAGAATGCCCGGTATTGCCTAAAGCCCGCTTTATAGGCTTAAAGCCGTAAGACTTGTAAATGTGAATTGCTGCTTTAAGTTGTGCTACCGACTCTAAATAGCATTGTTTGTAACCCATTGTTTTAGCTGCTTGCAAACACTTCTCAAACAAGCGTTTACCGTAGCCTTTTCCTCTTACAACAGGAGAAAAATACATTTTTTGAATTTCGCAAACACTCGTATCAAAGTCCTTTAAAGGTTTAATTCCGCCGCCACCTAAAATAGTTCCGTTTTTTTCGATAACATAATACACAGCATTATGGTCTTGATAAGACTCATACATTCTAGAGGTTTCAATATCGGTATATGCCGTACCTTCTAACGGAATATTAAACTCATGGAAACAGGCTTTAATCACCGCTTCAATTTCAGCATTATCTTCTGGTTTAATTTCTCGAATAACTATATTATCTTTACCCATTCAAAATATGAAATTTAAGCAAGTGAAGATACTTAAATATAAAAATAACGGTATAAAATTTTCAATTATTTTATCAACAATACTATTTGTTTTTTCAAGTTGTTCGGTTAAACAAAAACCTGTATTTCTTAATGTTGAAAATATTAAAGTTGTAGAATCTACCCCCAAGCACCTAACACTTACTGCTAACGCCTTGTTTTTAAACCCAAATGATATTGGTGGCCAATTAAAAACAGAAGAGATAAAAGTGTTTGTAAATGATAACGAAATGGGAACTGTTTCCAGCAAAAGTTTTAATGTGCCAGCAAAACAAGAATTCTCCATACCATTAAATATCGTTATCCCTACAGATAGTATTTTTAGCCATAAAAATCTCGGTGGTCTACTGGGCAGCCTTTTTAGCCAACAACTTAAAGTACAATATAAAGGTATTTTAAAATACAAGGTTTTAGGCTTTTCTCACCGTTACCAAATTGATAAAACCGACAATATAAAAATTAAATTATAACATTGACTCATCACGAAACATACATGAAACGCTGCCTTGAAATCGCTAAAAACGGTTTAGGTTCTACTCGACCAAACCCCATGGTGGGTAGTGTTATTGTGCATAATAACAAAATAATTGGCGAAGGTTACACCAGTAAATACGGTGGTAATCATGCCGAAGTAAATGCTATAAATGCGGTAACAGATAAGTCTTTATTAAAAGCATCTACGCTTTATGTCACTTTAGAACCTTGCTCCCATTTTGGTAAAACACCGCCTTGCAGCGATTTCATTATTAAACACCAAATTGCAAATGTGGTTATTGGCTGTATGGACGATAACGAGCAAGTTGCGGGTCAAGGTATTAAGAAACTAAAAAATGCGGGTTGTAATGTTATTGTAGGCGTTCTGGAAGACGACTGCAAAGCACACCATAAACGTTTTTTTACTTTTCATAATAAAAAAAGACCTTACATTGTGTTAAAATGGGCCGAAACCCTTGATGGTTTTATAGCCCCAAGCACCAAAAAAAATAACACCCCCGTTTGGATTACCAATACTTTTTCTAGGCAACTTGTACACCAATGGCGCAGCGAAGAACAGGCTATTTTAGTGGGTACTACCACGGTTGCTCAAGACAATCCGAGTTTAACTGTGAGAGATTGGACTGGACAAAACCCGATAAGAATAGTGATTGATAGAAAAAACAAATGCTCTAAAAAACACGCAATTTTTAATGCAGCTGCTGAAACGATTGTAATTTCAGAAAAAGAAATAAATTTTGATTCTAATGTCGCCAAACAAATTTGTGATTTACTACACAAAAAAAATATAAATTCAATGATTATTGAAGGCGGAACAAAAACACTTCAAACCTTTATAGACGAAAACTTGTGGGACGAAGCTCGTGTATTTACTGGAAACACCACCTTTAAACAAGGTGTTAAAGCCCCTGTATTTAGTGGTCGATTTATAAAAGAAAAAAAAATAAAAACAGACAGTCTTAAAATATATCAAAATGATTAAAACTCTAATTTTCGATTTTGGTAACGTCTTTATAAATTTAGATATACCTGGCGCTTTAAAATACGCCTTATCTACCTTTAAAATGGATTCTCTTTCGGATGAAATGATAGCATTTAATGGTCTTTATGAACAAGGCTTAATATCGACCGATGAGTTTCTTGATTTTTATGCTGAAAATTTTCCGAAGCTTTCAAAAGCAGAATTAATTGAAGTTTGGAATTTCATGCTTAAAGATTTCCCAGAGTATCGATTAGATTTTATTAAAAACCTTAAGCAAGAAAACAAATACCAGCTCATTCTTTTGAGTAACACTAATGAGCTTCATATAAATTGGATAAAAAAACACGTTCCTTTTTTCCAAGATTTTAAAAATTGTTTTGATGCTTTTTATCTATCGCATGAAATTAACCTAGCAAAACCTAACACCTCTATTTTTGAGTTTGTTTTAAACGAAAACGCTATTGGGGCTGAGGGTTGTTTATTTATAGACGATAACAATGATAACATCAATACAGCTAAGTTATTAGGCTTTAAAACCTGGCATTTAAATCCAGAAACCGAAGATGTTATAAATCTGTTTCATACAAAATCACAGTTATTTGACTAAAAAAGACACTTATAAAACCATAGACACCGCCACCGAAGCAGTGTTATTCAAGGATAAAAACAGTAAGTTTTTTGGTTACGCATACCCCATATCTTCTGAGGATGATGTCAAGGACCATATTAAAGACTTAAAAAAAGAACATCATGCGGCTCGACACTGGTGTTATGCCTACCAAATTGGCACCGAAGATCTCATTTATCGCGCCAATGATGATGGTGAGCCCAATAATTCGGCAGGAATGCCTATTTACGGCCAAATACAATCCTTTGATGTTACCAATATATTAATTGTGGTTGTGCGCTATTTTGGTGGCGTTAAATTAGGAGTTGGGGGTTTAATTAATGCTTATAAAACCACAGCGCAACTAAGCCTAGAATCCGCAAAGATTTTAACAAAAACGATTAATATAGAATATCTTATCCAGTTCGATTATAAAAACATGAATACGGTCATGCGTATTATAAAAGAAAAAAATCTCAATATCACGAATCAGAAATTAGAACTGGACTGCCAAATTACCATATCTGTAAGAAAAAATGACGCAAAACAGATTTTTGAGATTTTCGACAGCCTATTTGAAATTACCATTAAAAAAATTTAGTTTATTATTTTAAAGCTTCTAAAAGATATTTTGGAGCCATTGTAGGGCGATTTGTTTTTGTGTCAATAAACACCAAAGTCGTTTCGGCAGTTGTTAAGATTTCGCCCGCCGTATTGGTAATTTCATACTCGAATTCTATCTTAACCGTAGGCACTTTTTTTAGCTTTGTTTTTACGGTAATTATTTCATCATAACGGGCTGGTTTTTTATAGTTTACATGCAAAGAAACCACTGGCAGCATGATACCACTTTCTTCCATCGACTTGTAAGATAATCCAAACTTTCTCAACCACTCTGTTCGCCCTGATTCTAGGTATAATGCGTAATTCCCGTAATATACTACCCCCATCTGGTCGGTTTCACCATAACGTACTCTTAATTGTATTTCATCAATTTTCATAAGCAATATTCAAATATTTTTTGTAGATTCGTAACGGAGCTAAACATGGGGAATTAATTCTAGATAATCAATAGTAAATGATTTTTTTTTTAA